>JAGRDI010000084.1:0-6719 GCA_020432765.1 Anaerolineales bacterium
CAAAGTGACACGAATGCCAAACTGTTGAGCATATTGTGCGACTGCTGCTTCTAATTCGGTTTGTGAAAGTTCACCTTTATGCGTATGCTCAACCGGATCATGCAGCCCGCGGGCAATTAAGGCGGCTTGTTCCATCAACCGTTTTTCATAATCGGCAATGGTGTTGGCCGACAGTTGATTGCTAGCAAAAGCGGTCAGTGCTGCAAACCCCAGCACAATCAAACCGGTAAAAACCAGCAGCAAACGTGCACGTAAACTATGTTTTGGATTCATGTGGTTCCGTAAATCGGTAGCCGACGCCGCGTACTGTTTGGATATAGAGCGGGTCGCTGGGATTTGCCTCGATCTTTTCGCGCAGCCACCGTATATGTACATCCAGCGTGCGTGTGTCACCAAGCCAATCTGTGCCCCAAACCAGGTCGAATAGTTCAGCACGAGTGACGACATGACCGGCACGACTTAAAAGCAAACTTAAGATTTCAAATTCTTTATACCGTAAGGTGAGTGGACGGCCGTTTAAATATGCCAGACGTGTTTTCAAATCCAGGCGTACAGAGCCAACCGCTAATTCAGTCGGGGTTGGGGCGACGATGCGATCCAATTCAACACGGCGCAGCATGGCACGTAACCGTGCGAGCAGTTCACGTGTGCTGAAAGGTTTGGTCAGATAATCATCCGCGCCCAGTTCTAACCCCAATACACGATCAATTTCATCGCCACGAGCTGTGAGCATTAAAATTGGTACCGAGCTTTGCTCGCGCAGCGCCTTGCACACTTCCCACCCATCCATCTCCGGCATCATCACATCCAACACGACGATATCTGGTTGTTGGTCCAGAGCTGCCTGGAGACCGGAACGGCCGTCATATGTCACGAACACTTGATAACCAGCTTCACGTAGTCTGGCAGCCAGCGGGCCGGTAATCATTTTGTCGTCATCTACTAATAAGATCGTTGTCATAAGCTGCATTGTCACATAGCCGGCACGTTCGATCAACCAACATTCACGGATTTAAGTTGGATTTAACATTATTTAGGCTTGGTTTAACCATGGACGAGTAGTTTTTCGCTAAACTAACCCGTAGTTAAAAAATGTTTTGCAGGAAAAAAAATTTAACATTCCGGCCTTCGTTGGAAAAAACGTAAAAATATAGGATTCTGGCGTTTTTGTTCGGCTAGAGTCCATAAAGAAAAAAAGAGGTAAATAATGAATCGAAAAAGTGGTATTTTGGCAGCCGGCACATTGACCGGATTAGTACTTATCATCATTCTGATTTTTGGTATGAGCGGCTTGAACGCAGCCGAAAATAATTCTACAACACTCCCGTCTGCTGCGGATGCGATCGTTGTAGATCAGCCAACCGCCATTACAACCAATTCGGAAACGTTGCAGGCGTGGCAAACCTACAGCAGTGAACTTGAGAATACTGTGGAGACTTTGCAAAGACGTGAAGGACAATATCAAGCAGAATTGAATACGGCGAATGAAACGATCCTTCAATTACAGGATCAGATCAATGCCGCTAACAGCGCTCCGGCAGCCTTTGAACATGACGAACACCACGAATTGGGTGAACATGATCAACACGAGGCATATGAACATGATGACTAAACGCGGACGTAATAGGCGGGCTCAGAAATTTGGTGGGCTAAAGGCTTTTTTGGTTATCGGTGCGTTTGCAGCGACGTTGGTTGGAACACGGTTGTTGGCCTATCAAGAGACGGCCGTTATCCCACAAGCAGCGGCAATCATCCAGGAAACAACCCAACCCACTATCCTTGTGATGCCCAATTCATCAAAAGCGATCACCCTTGAATTAGCGCCGATCCCACAAGCGTTCACGCCAAATATTCGACCGGTGGCACGCTCAATATCTTCCAGGTGAAGTAAATGCAACAACCAAAATCATGGCAAACAGTCACCTTTCGCGCCATGGGCAGCCACATCAACCTCTGGTTAGATAGTGCCGATACTGCCTGGCTTGCGGCGTTTGAATTAGTCGAGGAACTGTTCCGCAGCAACGAAGAGGCTCTTAGTCGCTTCCGTGAAGATAGTGAATTGTCACAGCTTAATCGGCACAGCGGTGAATGGTTCCCCGTGTCTTTACTGCTGTGGGAGGTGCTGCAAGCGGCGGTTGATATGGCTGCTGCGACAGGGGGTTTGTTTGACCCCACGATTTTGGATGCGCTTGAGTTTGCTGGTTACACACAATCTTTTGAGGTGCTGACAACGGCCGTTAACTACAACCCACATTTCAAAAATAACCATCATGTCGGTGCCTGGCGCGATATTCGTTTTGATTCGCTTAACCAGCGTGTTTTGTTGCCGCCAGGCAGCCGCATTGATTTGGGCGGGATTGCCAAGGGGTTTACAGCGCAGCAAGCGGTGGATATCTTAAATCAATATGGCCCATGTCTGGTGGATGCAGGTGGCGATTTGACGGCAGGAACTGCACCGTATGGATTTGCTGGGTGGCCGGTTGCCGTTGCTGCCCCTAAAACAGATGTGGACCCGTTGGATTTGTTTACTTTGTGGTTGGCAGAGGGCAGCCTGGCGACTTCGGGCATTGATTACCGGCACTGGTTACGAAACGGCCGTACAGTTCATCATCTTATCGACCCATTTAGCGGCCAACCAGCAGAAACGGATGTGATCACAACAACTGTATTAGCCAAAGAAGCCACAACTGCCGAAGCATGGGCAACGGCCGCACTCATTGGTGGCATAACGACTGGCATGGCACATCTGGTTGCCAATCAATTTCCCGCAGTCATGATCACATGCAACAACAAGTTGATGCTTACGCCTGCTATGGCAGACAAACTTACTGAACTACAGCAAATGTGGAATTTGGGGTAGTTCAATAATCTGGAGACATTAATGACATCAGCTCCTGTACATACTGAAAAAAATTCAAAAACCAACATTCTGTTTATTTTGTTTGGTTTATTGTTGGCATTGCTCGGTGGGCTGCTTTTGCTCACATTGTCAGGGTATGGTTTCGTAGAAACGAACACCCTTTTAGGCATTACAGCCAAAACGCCCTGGTATTTTACACGTGCAGCCGGAACTGTAGCCTATTTGCTAATGGCCGGTTCGACGATTTGGGGGTTGTTACTTAGCACCAAACTCATCAAAGAGAGTGTGCCAGCAGCCCTGGCTTTGACTATGCACAATATGCTTTCCTGGTTGGCGATTGTTTTGGCAGGCTTGCATGCAGTCGCTTTGCTGTTCGACAATTATTATACTTACACGCTTGCTGACTTGGCCATTCCATTTCTTGGCCCCTATCGACCTGTTTGGGTGGGATTAGGTGTCATTGGTTTATATATCATGTTATTGACATCAATCAGCTTTAGTTTTCGCAAACAAATTGGACAAAAACGGTGGCGGCAGTTGCATTACCTGACTTTTATCGCTTTTGTGTTAGTAACTGTCCACAGCGTTTTTGCCGGAACTGACAGCGGAAATGGTGGCTTGCGCTTTGTTTATTGGGGCAGTGGTCTATTGGTCTTGTTTTTAACCAATTATCGCCTGTTGACCGCCAAGGTAAAATGAACGTAGCTGCCTACACCCGATATGACATTCGACACATGACAAAGAGCCTTGTGCCATGTTATAATGCATGCAACATTGTTGCAAGTAATCGTTTTTAGTATGGTTGTGGAGCCAATACCCTTTATATTGCAGCCAGATCCTACCATAATGTTCGGAGGAAACCATGAATCAATTAGACAATATTGTCTTTGAAAATGACTTTGAGCAGGGAATGACGCAATCGGCAATGGAGCGTATGTTGTTGGAAGAATATCTGCGCACGAAGGGGAATTGTTTGGCAGATATGGATGCGCTGCCTACAGAACAGGCAAAAACCTTAATGAAAGCCGCTTGTCAATATGCGTCGCTCAAAATGGCACATGTTGAATCAACGGTACATTTCCGCGACAAAATTCGGTCAGCTGTTTGAGTTAGCTAACTGATGTTGTAACAGGTGCAGGGCGACGCAGCTTTGCGCCTGTTTGTTTGATCAAGATGATCGCAGGCAGCAGGACAACAACAGAGAGCAGCCCCCCAATCCAGAATGGCCAAGTGGGATTGAGCGCGAAGATAACACCTGCGATTGCTGTGCTCACAATAGTTGATAGGCTAATTGTTGATTGATACACTCCCAAAACACCGCCACGCAGCTCATCTGCAACGCTCGTGGTTGACATTGATTGCAATGGCGGCATCATGATGCCGATGCCCACAGCAAAACATAGGGATGCCACAGCTCCAAAAAGAGGCATTGCCAACGCCGCGAAAATAAATAAACCAAACGAACGGATGATCAACCCGGCGGCGACGATCCAGGGTTCTTCAAATTGCTTCAGCAAGCGCGGCAAAATAAAGACCTGAGTTGTAAATTGTCCAACTCCAACCAACATCAGTAAAATGCCAATACCTAAATTGACCATTTGCTCGCTGTAACCGGCAAATAGCACAGCATTACCATAGAGGGCAAATGTTGCTTGCAGTAATCCTAAACCAAATTGGCCGATGAAGGCAATGGTCAGTATAAGCATTAGATGGTGGTTAATGAGGATTGCACGCGGGTTTATGCTTGTTTTGCGGTATTGACGATTGGCTTCGCGCTGTACGGCCGTTAAAGATTCGTCTAGGGTAAAATAGGTCAATAAAACAACAACAAATGCAGCGACGGCGGCGATGACGTAGGGAACACGTGGACCAAACACGGCCGCTAAGAGACCGCCTAATGCAGGACCAAAGATGAACCCTAAACCAAAAGTTGCAAATACATAACCCAATGCTACTGTCCGTTTTTCGCGCGGCGTGATGTCGGTGATATAGGCTTGGGCGACGATAATATTGCCGCCTGTGATGCCATCCAGGATGCGTGCTGCGAACAGGAATGCCACGCTGGGTGCGAAAGCGAGCATGAGGAAAGACACGGCCGTTCCAATCTGACTAATGATTAAAACAGGAATACGGCCCATTTTGTCCGACAAACGGCCTAAGTAAGGGCCAGCGATAAATTGGGCGGCAAAAAATGCCGTACCCAACAGCGTGATCACCTGTGGTGACATATTAAATTCCCGCTGTGCATACAACGGCAGAATAGGCATGATCATCGCTGCGCCCAACATTTGCACAAAGACAATCAGCAGAATGGTTATTAAGCGCTTATCCATGTGTTTGGCATTTTTCATAATAATTCCTGGTTCCAGTATAGAATTTGTTTGTTTTGGGGTGATGAGTGCCCATCCGCAAATAAGTTGGCGGAATTGGCGGATGGGTTTCGAGTAAACGGCCACTGATTTCGGAAAGTTATTGTTGGCCGCTTACTAAGTGAATCGCCACCGCAACAATTGGCATGATACGCCATTTTATCGATGAGTGCTACGTTTTCGTAGTTGAATTAGGTGCTGGACACAGGCGTTTTATGTTACCAGGAGAATTGTCAGGTTTTATGATCAAGTTGGTTCCATTCCACCCATGGTAGAAACCTGACAAGACTAAAATTTGCCAAACTCTAGTTAGGTATGACCTATCTTGTCTTCCATCAAATTGCTATGAATTCAGCGGAAGTTGAATAGTGAAGGTTGTTCCCTGGCCGAGGATTGAAGCCACTTCGATTGTGCCGCCGTGGGCGACCACGATTGACTTGGCGATGGCGAGACCCAGGCCAGAAGAGCCATTTTGTTGGCGTGATTTATCGCCGCGATAAAAACGACTGAAGATATAGGGAAAGTCATCAGGTGGGATGCCGCTGCCAGTGTCGCTGACTTGGATTTGGAGGGTGTTATTGGTGGCAGCGGCCGTTAACTTGATCTCCCCTCCTTCTGGTGTATGCTGGATCGCATTGTCCACCAAATTTCCCAACACTTGTGCCATGCGTTCAGGATCGACCGCAACATTCGGCAAATCATCAGCCGCTTGCACCACAAGCGCGATATTTTTTTCCTCGGCTTGTACCGCATGCGCCGCTGTTGTGCGCATGAGCAAGCCACGTGGCGCAATTGTTTGGCGTTGTAGGGATAGTTCCCCAGAATCAGCCAGCGACAATGTGCGCAAATCTTCAATTAGATGGTTGAGCAGTTGGGCTTCATTGTGCATGATGGTGTAAATTTCTGGCGAACCGCCTAGTTTCCCATCACTCAAAGCTTCGGTGTAGCCCAAGACAACACTAAGGGGTGTGCGTAGATCATGGGCGATGTCGGCTGTCATTTGGCGGCGCTGGGTGTTGGCTTTTTCGAGACCACTGCTCATGGTGTTAAATGATTGGGTTAGATTTCCAATTTCATCTTTGGTTTTCACCGGTAATTGATAACCAAGTTCGCCAGCGGCTACGCGCTTTGTGCCGGCCGTTAACGCTTTGACTGGGCGCGTAATTGTGCGAGCCAGCAATGCGCCTAATATGATAGCGAGTAGTAGGGCGCCGATTGTACCCAGCAGAATTGCCTGCTGCATACGTGCCAGAAAAGCTTCTTCGGGTGATCCTTGGGTTTGAAACGTCCGTCCTTTTATGGCAGGAAGTGCGATATAACCAACAGTTTCATTTTCAATGACAACGGGAAAAATATTTTCAATTTCAGAACGCGTTAATTGTGAGCCAGGTGGGTGCTGCCTGTCGCCAAGGATGACGCGCCCATCGACGCCCAGCAGAAATAGTGGCCCCAATGATTCACCCCAGGGACTGTTTTGATTTCCAATACTA
>JAGRDI010000084.1:6790-11598 GCA_020432765.1 Anaerolineales bacterium
CAGTTCATCCCGGTAGCGATCCACTACAATTTGATTGACGCCTTGTTGAGTTTGGTTGCCCACGACTATGGCAACAACGATGATGCCAGCCAATCCGACAAAGATAAAGGCGAGTGTGAGTTTGAGTGTGAGTGAGCGCATATTGTTAGTTTGTCAATGGCCGGCCAGCTTTCAGCTGTTAACTCTCTGCAGCGAAACGATAGCCGACGCCGTAGACGGTTTCTACATAGATGGGATTACTTGGATCGGGTTCGATTTTGCTGCGCAAATTGCGGATATGGACGTCGATGGTTCGTTCGTAACCCTCAAAAGCTGTCCCTTGCAATATATCCAGCAGATCCATGCGTGAATAGGCACGCCCAGGTGATGTCATTAAAGCGGCCAGTAAATCGAATTCCGAGGGAGTGAGGTCTATATTTTTGTCGGCGATTTTGACAAAACGGCCGTTTCTATCTAAGACAACCTCACCAACGCGCAGTACCTCTGCCTCAGGTGTTGTTTTGCCGCCACGTCGCAATACAGCCCGAATACGGGCTGCTAATTCACGCATGCTAAATGGCTTGGTTACATAATCGTCTGCACCTAATTCCAAACCTAACACTTTGTCGTTTTCATCGATTTTGGCGGTGAGTAAAATGATGGGTGTTGCCGCTTCGCGGCTGTATACACGCATAAACTCATAGCCACCCATCTCCGGCATCATCAAATCTAACAGGATCAAATCCGGTTTTTCCTGACGGGCGATAAATAATGCTTCACGGCCGTTCACGGCCGTTACCACACGAAACCCTTCCTGAGTTAAATAGCTTTTTACTAAAGTTCGTAAACTCTCAGTATCGTCGACAACTAAAATTGTTTTAGCCATTACTTAGTCACTATGTCTTGTAGTTTGGTAGTGGACACTGGCGCTTTTATTTTACCAGAGGAGACATGTCAGGTTTTATGATCAATTTGTTCACACGCTGCTCATGGTAGAAACCTGACATGTCTAGAATTCGCCAGACGCCAGTTTGGTAGTTGTGGTGTCAATTATTCAGGTAATTGTAGTCGATTCTGGCGAGATGACATTATTATAAATGCAAAGGATTCGTTTACAAATAACCTTTTACAAAAACGAATCCGCGAAGGTTTGCCCTTTTACCAATGTCCAAAGTTAAAAATGGGCAAACTCAAAGACCCTAAGAGTTGACAACTTTCGATTGTGCTAATCCTTAGGGTCTTAATTTTGTGATCTAATTGTGTAAATTAAACACTGTCAGTTGTGACGGCTGGCGCATTATTGCCTGTGGAGCCATCTTGTAAATCGCCTTGTGGGCCTCTGCCACCGCCGAAGCCGCGTTCCCCGTGACCATGATGTCCTCTGCCGCCGGCCCCATGAAAGCCATCAAAACCATTTGCGCTTAGTAGGTCAGCTTGTTCTTGTGTAATGATGCCATCATCAACCGCCTGCTGCACTGCATCAGCGTGGGCTGCTTGCAGCGCTTCCATAAATTCGGTTGCCGTCAAGCCGGAATCTTCGAGAAGTTGGGCCATAGCAGTGCGATCTTGCCGCGCAGCTTGCAGATCCTCAACGCTAATGCCTAAGACATCCGCCATAATTGCTTCGTCATCAATGACATCTTTTAAGGCAGCGCGTGCTTCCATGAGATCAACTTGTTCTTGGGTGATGGTGCCGTCGGCTAATGCCTGAGCAATAGCGGCATCTTTGGCTTCGGCACGGGCTGTGTCCAGTTCATCAACTGTAATACCGAGTGCATCGGCCAGTAAAGCGTTATTGTCAATAGCAGCTTCGTCAGCACCGTCAGGCCCTATACCGAGGTGACCAAAATCTTTGAAGCCAAAACCGTGCATGCCCAATGCTTCACCTGATAAAATCCAATCAGCTTGTTCTTGGGTTAACAAACCGGCTTCAACAGCTTGTTCGATAGCGGCCACGCGAGCTGCATCATAGGCAGCGTCTAGCTCTTCAACTGTAATGCCGAGGGCATCTGCCAGATAGGTGCTGTCACCTTTGCCGATGGCATGTCCATCAAATGCGCCGCCGTGCCCTGGGCGGACGAGTGTGTCGGATTCAGTGTCGGTTTCAGGGGTTGTGGTATCGGTTGATTGGGCGAAAACGGCCGTTACTCCCAATACCATCACGAGTACGGCAAGAGCGCCTACTAAAATACGATTTGTCCATTTACTTTTCATTGGTTGATTCTCCTTTACAAAATCAATGTTTATAATTGTTGCGAACTTATTGTTTCGCTTTGATAATGTGAATCATACAGAAAAGTTGTTCAGAAATTGTTAAGAAGCGATTTGCAAGTTGTAAAGTTTAGTGAATATTGGCTTCTTTAGGTACATTGTCGTGGTGCAGTTGGAAGGGGACATTGGTAACGGCTACACCGTCTAGGTTTCGAAAGGCTGAACGGAAAACCAGTGCGCTATTCTGATGCAGACTTTGTTCCCAAAAACTCTCTGTTGTCAGGCCACCCAGGATAATATGGATATAGGCATCTGGTGCTTGCTGGCGCAATTGCTGTACATAGGTTACCAAAGGTTCGGTCAGGCTGCGATAGGGTGAAGGTAAAATGACCAGTGGTGTATCGTCCATACGCTCAGCCCATTTGCGCTGCAGATCGGCAGTGCGTATCTCATCAATGCTGATGTGAACGGCCGTCCATGGCTGGCCTAACGAAAGCGCAAAGTTGATGGCTCGAATGGAAGCGATATGCAGGTTATCTATAAGAACAATGGTGTGTAACGGCCGTGGTCCAATCACCCGATTCTCACCCGCTAAACTCAACGCTGCTGCTACTGCTTGGTAATGGTGATGCACTCGAAAAAATATCCATACCAGTAGTGGCAGCAATATGGTAATAACCCAAGCTCCATCGCGAAACTTGGTAATCACAAAGACCAGCATCACGATAAAAGTTATCACAGCACCGAATGCATTGACTCCTTGTTTCAAGCGCCATTGGGTATCATAGCGCATGATAGCGCCATGCATTTCTACTTCTTCACCCACCTGCATTTTAGATACTTTGTGCCAACGCACCACCATGCCTGTTTGTGAAAGCGTAAAACCAAGAAAGACACCCACTGCATACAGCGGAATTAGAGCCGACACGGACGCTTGAAATATGATTACCAACAACATAGCCACACCCGCCAGTACAAATACCCCCCAAGAAAAGACAAGGCGGCTGCCACGAAATGTAAGCTGGCGCGGCAGGAAACTATCCCCAGCCTGTAAGGCCGCCAGACGTGGAAAGTCGGCAAAACTGGTGTTGGCTGCCATAATCAGGATGACTGTGGTACTCACAAGTGTCAGCAGATAAAAAATACCATCTCCATACACCGTCCGTGCTAACTGCGATATGACTGTTTCTGCTTCGCTGGGTTGGGCATCCACAGCCCTGGCCAGCAGCGTGATACCGATAAATAATGTCATTAGGATACCGCTCATCGCCAGTAACGTATTGGCGGCATTGCGTGAACGCGGTTCCTTGAAAGCTGGAATCCCGTTCGAGATGGCCTCCACGCCGGTTAAGGCGGTGCAGCCACTGCTGAAGGCACGTAAGACGAGGAATAATGTCAGCGGCTGTAATGAATCAGCGACCATCCTTACGCCAGACACTTGTGCCAACGTGCCCGTTGCCCATTGGTATATGCCTACACCCAACAGCAGAAATGCCATTCCTAAGAAGAAATAGGTGGGCACTGCAAAGGCACTACTAGACTCTTTGACACCGCGCAGGTTGATGATGGTCATAAACAAGATCAAAAGCACAGCCAGTTCGACGCGGTAGGGGAATAATCCCGGAAAAGCAGAGGTGATTTGAGCTACGCCAGAAGAGATGGAGACAGCTACAGTGAGAATGTAATCTGTGAGCAGCGCAGCGCCAGCAATTTGAGCGGGCATTTCGCCCAGGTTATCCCGAGAAACGATATATGCACCACCGCCACCTGGATAGGCAAAGATGGTCTGGCGGTAAGAGATGGTGAGCACGACGAGCAGTCCTGCAATGGCAACAGCGATGGGAACGGAGAGGTAAAAGTAGGCGGCTCCGGCCAGTGCCAGGATCAATAAGATTTCTTCAGTGGCATAGGCAACTGAGGAAAGCGCATCAGAAGCGAAGACGGCCAACGCCGGAACTTTGCCTATGACCTGATGAGAGACAGCGGCCGTTTCCAGCGGTTGGCCTAATAAAATTGTCGAAAAAGAAGGACGGGTTGTTTTCATGTTAGAAAGTTTTCAAAACCATTTATGTTCTTTGTCGATAGATAATATTTGCAGCTATTGATTTCTGTTTAGCCATTTCAGTGCTTCGCGCTCACTGAGTGGGGCGAGTGTGTGGCTGTTGACGAAATCGAGAACGGCCGTTGCATCTGTTTTAGAATATTGGCGCAGAGCCCACCCAATTGCTTTCTGGATAAAAAACTCGGTAGATTCCTGATTTTCTTCAATCAGTGCGAAAAGCAGGTCAACGTCTGTCTTGTCTTTGTAAAGCATTTGGAATAATAATGTCGTGCGTCGCAGCCACATGTTTTCTGATACGCGCCAACGGCTGATCTGGGCATCACGCTCACCTGGGAAGCGGGTAAACATACTGCCGACAGCGTGGCTTGCCAGAAGGTCTACCGTGTCCCACCAGGATTTGGTTACAATCATATATTCAATCAGGGACACAAATTCCGGTGTGACTTTACGCTGCATTTTGTCCAGCAGATCCATCCCGCAGTATTGATATTCACGCGCCGGCAGTGCCCATAAATCGCGGCAAATGGCAGCCAATTCTGCCAAATCGGGCAGCCCG
>JAGRDI010000002.1:0-3338 GCA_020432765.1 Anaerolineales bacterium
ACACTGCTGCCCGTGTTAAACAGACGCAGCGTACTGGTGACGGGATCGCCGTTTTTAACATAAATGCCAGTGAAATCATCGGGCGATGTTGTAAGCGGCTCTGCGGCTAGCTCCAACTGCGGCGCCGCATTAAAGGCGTTGGGGCTGGTGCCATTTAACTGTTCACTGCTGTCGTTGAGACCATCCAGATCACGATCGTTGGCCGTCGGATCAGAGAAGACCCAATAGTTTTGGCCGTTGATGTCGATAAACCAACCGCCTCCTGCCCAGGCAGATCCGTTCCAGTGGAACTGTTCTACATTGTCATTGAGGCCGTCATTGTCGCTGTCAACTTGATTGATGCCGGTGCCCAACATCAGTTCAAGGCCATCATCTAAGGTGTCGCCGTCCGTATCCTGTATGTTGGCATTTGTGCCCAGGCTGGTATTGCTTGCTTCTTCAAATTTATCGGCCAGATCGTCCCCGTCACGATCCCAATCTTGCCAATTGAAAGCGCCATCGCCATCGATGTCGGTGTTAACAATATCATCCTCGATGGTGGTGACGATATCATCGCCATCTGGATCATGATTTATCAGCTCGCCCCAGTTTAACAAGCCATCTAAGGTGTCGGGCAGCACATCAATATAAACCGGCACCCATTGCCACCTGTCCTTGGCATCCAGCTCATCAGGCAAATACATCACATCTTCACGGTCGGTGCGGATGGTGCCAAAGAAAGAATATTGGGCAAATTGGGTGACAGCCTTCACTTTGTAGAGGAATTCAATTTTTTGATCGCGGCCAGCCTGATTAAATTGGTAATTGGCCTTCAACCAGTTGCGGCAGAAGAGGATGCTGCCACCAACCTGACAGCGGTAGGGATAATTGCGATTATCGGTTGTGCTCACAGACACATTAGAACCAGCACGGGCGTTAAAATAACCCACAATATCACTATCCAGTAACTTATCCATGTGATTGGTGTAACCATCAATCTCGCCCTCGAATATATCCGCGAGTGTGAGCGTGTTGCCGGCGACCTGGTAGCCGCTGCCATTAATGCTGGAAGAAATGCCATTGAAAGCGAGGCCACCCACTTTTGAATATTGTCTAAAGTCAGCGAAAAATTTGGTGATAGCGGTCGTCACGATACTGTCAACAGGCGTTCCGGCAATAGCCGTAATGATCAACCCGATCATATCGAAGATGAAGAAAATCAGAATGATGATCGCCCCAAAACCGGTAAAGGCCAGAATAAAGGAGATAGTGGTAAAGAGGGTGTCCAGACTGGCATAAATGGCGGCATATTCCTCTTCAAAACTATAGGGGCTGGAAAAGTTGGCATAATTGACCCAAATCATGACGACAGTGAAGATAAAGGCCGCCACCCGCAGCACAAGCCCAATTTTTGTGAAAAGGCGTGAATGTTTACTTACCCAGCCGCTCACCTTATGCCATTTACCCAAAAGGCCAGCTTTCTGTGGCAGGACTTTCGTAATCTTTGTCCCTCCTAGGGTGGTATATGAACTTACTTTATTGGCACCAAACAACCACTGACCTGCTTTGTGCATACCGTTGGCAGAATATTGAATACTGCGGAAGCCCAGCTTGCCATTCCAAACGATGAGGCTAAATGTTTGCCAGCCGCGCATAAGCAGCGTGTAGGTATTGCTGGCTAACCTTAGCCCAAGGTTGCCAGGCATGGTCAAGGTCGCATCTTGATACTGCTGGTAGCTTTGGGGGTCATTGAAGACCAGGGATTTACCGGCCACACCGAGATTGTTGGCTTCAATGATATAGGTCAGGGTATCGGTAACAGACGGCAGATTAATCTGATCGTTGATCAGCGTGTTTTCCTCAGTTTCCTCAACGACGTAAACCCCATCGATACTTATGAGCGTATTTTGTCCATGGAGCCACAAGAGATAAAAGGCAGACAGTAAATTGGCTAAATCGACATCTGTTAGCTCGGGATAGAGCTGCTGCAAGTCCGCTAACACAACGTCCGGATCGTTGTCATAGCTGGAAATGAGCGTGTTGATGGCTTCTGTGTCGTCCATGTCGTCCCATTGATTGTTCACATATTGGTAATGGGAGAGGGTGAGCGAGCGCGTTTGGGCAACAGGAATATTAGCCAGATTGAAGGTTAGCGTATTGCCGGCAATGACGGCATCGCCATCGAGACTGTCACGCCCTGCTTCTGCTTCCAGCGCCATAATCACCGATGCCATCTCAGATGTGTTGTAGCTGTTGTCGGTGAGGAAGGTGGAGATGGTGGAGTAGGTGTCGTTGGGCTGTTGCAGGGCGGCGTCCATGTGGGTTGGTTGTGTGGGTGGCAAACCAACGGCTATATCGTTGACGGGAATGCCCCAGGTTTGGGTCAGAGGTGTGGTGGGGGTGCTGAGACGGCCGACAATGGTATCGAAATCGGGCACGGCCGTTGCCAAAAAAGAGCCTTCCAACCCCATCACAAGATTCGCCAACTGACGATGGTCAGTTTGGGCTGCGGGTGTGCCAATGATACCATATTTCGTGGTGCCACTCTTGGTCACTTCCAGACCGGCAAAGCGGAAATTTGGCTCAGCATACTCAGCCACGGGGACGGTTTCATAGTCTGTGGGATCGGTGGCACCGGGCGGGGTGCTCTTCATCATCACCATCCAGACCAGCTCAACTTTTGACCAATTAATATCGGCCAAATCACCCGGGCCATAGGCCACCTTACCCTGAAAAGCGGCGATTTTACCGCCGTCGCCAATCGGTTGTAGGTCGAGGTACATGATGTGGCTGCTGCCCTGGTTAACTACACTGACGCCATACATTTGTTGCAATTCTTGGGATGGCACATTGTTGGTGACGACTTTGAGCAGCGGCACAAAGGTCATTTCCTCCTGGTTGGTCACATCCTGGGCTTGCAGCGAGCCTTTGTCATCGTAGGGCCAATCGAGTTCGGTGGTCACCAGACGAAGATGGGATTCATCCTGCGGCTGTACCTGAAATTCGATGTATTGATGACCATTGTAAGTGCTGCCATTCAAGCTGGTTTGGATTGAAAAGTGCGGCTGGTAGGCGGTCACGGTGTAAGGATCCATGTCGCTGCCGTCGGTGATGCCGTCGTTGTCGTTGTCGCTGTCCCATAGATTGGGCAGGTCGTCGCCATCAGGGTCAATGGAGGGCGCATCACCAATGGGAAAAGGCCACTCCAGATTATCGTTCAAACCATCACGATTGGTGTCAAACTCATGGGGATTGCTGTAAAAGGTGTGCGGGATATTCATCGTGTTGGTGAAGACAAAACCATCGATTTCCAACGTGTCTGTAATGCCATCCAAATCTGTGTCAATATTAAATGGATT
>JAGRDI010000002.1:3440-14007 GCA_020432765.1 Anaerolineales bacterium
GCAAGGGTGTGTTGGGCTGCATAACGGCCGTTTCTAAACTAACTTCATTGGTCTCTTCTATATCAACCACGCCAAAGGCTTCTCCCAGGGAGGGGAGGGCTGCTTCTTGGGTTTGTTCCTGAGTACGTGCATGGGCGAATGGCTGCAAGATGGGAGCCGCCACGATGATAACTGCCAACGTGATGGGCAGAGAGACACGCAGCAGGCGATGCGAACGGGCAATTAACACGGTCATAACCACAACGAAAACGATGGAGAAGATGGCCAGGAGAATTTGTGGTAAGGTGATATTGGTTGTTGTAGTAGGGGCAATATTCGCTGGGGGGTTGGACGCTACGGCCGTTGCCGGACTATCCTCAGGCAGTACATTGTCAGTCGTTAATAAAGGTACGCCAGCCAACGGTGCGGTGAAATTAAAATCAACCACAATATGGGATTGTGCATCGTAGCGCTCATTCATATCCGGCATATGGATGTCCAGAATTTGCCGCTGCGGATAACCTTCGGCATCCACCCACAATTCGCCAGAACCGCTCATTTGCAGCAGAGATGGTGGCGGTACCAACGTAGCGTTTTGATCTTCAACCGGCAGTTGGCTGCGGGTAATTTGCAAAAAATAGTCGGCGAACTTTTTGCCATCAATATCAAAGCTGTACACCGTTAGATGAGGTTGTTCGGGTCTTTCAATGACCTGGATATTCTCAGCCGCCTGCATGTAACCGATAAAATCGGTGGATGGAGCGACGCCCAGCGGATTTTCAATTTGGGTGCGTTCCTCATCCTTGATTAAGAACGTATCGGAGCCAACTTGTTCGATCACAAAAGGAGGCACAGAGGTATCGGCTTCAAATTGCAAGTTAACCCTGGCATAGTCCGGTAAAACAACTTCACCGCTTAACTGTGAATCGATACGTTGCTCGGTTGCGCCAATATTGGCCGGAATCGGCCGCGGGATGAGCGTTTGTTCAATTTGGGCAATGAAATCATACTGTCCCGAGGCAGTGATTTGTCCAAAAATTGGCGCAAATGGGTCGGGGTTTTCTGCATTATCTTGGGCCTGGATGAGCGATGTTAAAGCCAATAAAGCTGCCAAAGCTATAATCCAGGTGCAGGTTAACATTACGACTCTACGTTTAAACATGATCCTATTTCCTCTTCCCATACTGTAGCCGCGAAATCCCTTTCGCGTTCTAGAGTGAGCGGATTAGCGCGATTCGGAAATCGCGGCTACTGAAAACCCTGGATTGGTCCAATTTGCTCTGTAAATGAATATCGTAATGGATGTAAATTGACCCAATTTCCAGTAAGCTTTAGTTGTTACCAATATCTTTTTGTGGGATTTCAAGTGCCAACAATAAATGCCTTAGCAGTTCCTTTTCGTTGGCAAAGTGAAACACGTCATCGTTGTGAACATTTTTTAAGGTTGCCCGCCAATAAGGTTGCCCTTCATCTCGTTGCAAGCGCAGCATGTATGCGCGGTATTGATTTTCGTCCATTGTTTTGGCAGTATAACAGGAAGGCGTTTCACCTGCGTTTCACAGATTATTAGTGCCCTTCCGCAAATAATTTGGCGGAATTGGCGAACGAGCTTAGAGTATGCGGCCTTCAAATTTAACAACTTATTGTTGACCGCTTACTCAGGGTTTACGGATTCGTTTTTTGTCGCAAGTTATTTGTAAACGAATCCTTAGCAAAGATTTCGTCGATTTCGCAGGTATAAGGTAACAATACGTTGCCTGGGGCAATGATTAAGAGTAACATCAAATTATGGGTTATCAGTTCAAATTGCTGGGAGCTCTGACAATTACTTATGACGATCAGCCATCAGGATTAATGAAAAGCGTCAAGGGCTGCGCTTTGACGGCTTATCTGATCATTTGTGAGCAACCCCAACCGCGCGAAATTGTGGCTGATTTGTTTTGGGATTCGACGAGCAGAACCCAATCCCTGCGACGTTTGCGTGTTTTATTAACACGTGTGCGCAAATGGGTACCTGAAGTCAAGGCAAATGCCCAAAATCTGTTCTTCCAACCGGATGCTGACACGGCCGTTGATTTATTCACGCTCAAAAATGCCCTGGCAGCTAACAACATCGCTCGATTAGATTCCGCCACGCGTCTATACCATGGAGATTTATTGGCTGGATTTTATTTATCAGATGCACCCCGCTTCAATGAATGGCTGCAAATTGAGCAGGAGCGCCTGCGTAACCGTGTGCTAACTGGGTTACGCTATCTTTGCGAACATTATTATGATCAACAACAGTGGCATGAAGGTTTTGAGGCTGCCAGACGCTGGGTGAAGCTGGATGATTTGGATGAAGCTGCCTATCGGTGGTTCATGCGGCTGCTCGCTGCAGATGGACAAATTGATGCCGCTATACAACAATATCAAACCTGCCGTCAGCGTCTCTGGGACGAATTAGCCGTAGAACCCGCTTCAATTACCAATGAGCTTGCAGAGGAAATCAAAGCCTTAAAAAAGCCACAACAAGATCGATATTCAATTTCAATCGAACCTCCTTCTCCCAGCACACTGTCCCAGCCCGGACCGCTGCCGCCCCATTCCTTTCTGCCCTTTCATCGCAACAAGAATTTTGTCGGCCGTAAATCTGATCTGCTGAATATAGCCAGCAAATTGCTGCCAGCGACGAACCGAAAGGATGGATTGCCGCAAACAGTCGTGATTCATGGCCTGGGCGGACTGGGAAAAACGCAGTTAGCGGTTGAATTTGCCTATCGTTACGGCCGTTATTTTCCCGGCGGCGTCTATTGGCTGAGTTTTGCCGATGCCGACAATGTGGCTGAAGAAGTAGCTGCCGTTGGCGACCAAAAAGGCCTGGGTCTATACCGACAAGCAGAAAGTCTGTCCCTGGCTGACAGGGTGGGTCGGGTGAGGCAAGCATGGCAAGAGCCTGTTTTGCGCTTGCTCATCTTTGACAATTGTGAAGATGAAGCGCTGTTATCTGAATGGCGACCGGTCACTGGCGGCTGTCAGGTGCTCGTAACCAGCCGGCGCGGATATTGGTCTCCTGAACTAGATATAGAGCAACGGCCGTTGCCGGTGTTAACGCTCACAGAAAGTGTCGCCCTCCTACAAAAAATGCTGCCTGATATGAATGCCACTGTCGCCGGAGAGATCGCCAACGAAGTTGGACACTTACCGTTGGCATTGCATCTGGCGGGGAGCTTTCTAAATCGGTACCGTCAAATATCACCCGACCGTTATTTGGAACATCTCAAAGAGGCTAAAGGTCTACAGCATCCCTCACTACAAGGGCGGGGCGCTGCGCTGTCGCCAACCGATCACGAATTGGATGTGGCCCGTACATTTACCCTTAACCTAACCGAATTTGATCCCCATGATGAGATCGATCAGGTGGCACAGCGTCTGTTAGCCCATGCAATCTGTTTCGCTCCTGGTGAACCGATCCCCCGTTCTTTATTGTTGGCTACCGTGGGTGCCGGCGATGCCGATATGATGGCGCTGTTGATCGCTGAAGACGGCTTGATGAGACTAATTACATTGGGCTTTTTGGAAAGCAAAGGGGCTGAGATAGTGGTAATACACCGTTTACTGGCGGCGTTTTTGGCTGATGTCCTACCTGAAAGAGGATTGGTCGCAGCGCAAACGGCCGTAGCCCAGGCCATTTTACGACCCTTAGCACCTTACCTGGGGCGTGGCGGAACCATGGGTGTTTTGCCCTTTTCCGCAGGTCACTTACGCTTTGTCACCGATGCTGCCCTGGAACGAGGTGATCGGCTGACCTTCCGTCTGGCGCTTGTATTCAGTCAGTACCTGACGGTTGTGGCAGAATATAACGAAGCACACAGCTATCTGGAAAAAATCGTTCAACAGTTTAGTGCAAATGCTACTGTCTATGAACAGGGGCTGGCCAGGCTCCTGCTGAGTCAAACATTTAAATACAAGGGTCTGACTGAATTAGCGCTCGATAACATTCAGGAGGCAGAAAGGCTGCTGCGCCAGGTAGAACCGGGTAATCCACAAAGATTGCCGGAGACGCTGGTTAAAAAAGGGTGGTTGTTATTGCACAAAGGGCAGGTTGAACAGGCTATTGCCGCAGCGGAAGAGAGTCGCGCATTGGCCGTGAAGGTTGAAGATCCAGAGGCGCTGATTATGGCCCTGAATTTACTAGGCGTGCTTCATTATTACATGTTGGATCGGTATGATGACGGCCGTGCCTATCTTGAAGAGGCGCTGGCAGTTAGCGATAAATACGATCTCCCTCAGATTAAGGGACCGCTGCTTTTGAATCTGGGTGAAATTGCCAAGTTACAGGGAGCGGCGGAACGAGCGATTAATTGGTACCAGTTAGCACTGCGTGAAGCCCAAGAAAATCAGCACCGCATTCGTGAGTACCTGGCCCGCAGCGCCCTCCACGGTGCTTTGGTAGAAACAGGTGCGTATGATCAGGCCGTGGCTGGATTGCGTGCACTTATTAAGCAAGTCGACCCAGATTGGCGAATTTTGCCTGAATGTTATCGGTATCTGACCAGGGCCTATTTGGGGTTGGGCAATACCGCTTTGGCCCTTGAGGCAGCACAATTAGCACTGGAGCATGCTTACAGAACTGAGGAACCACGTGAATTGGCACAGGCATGGGGTATTCTTGGCCGCGTTGCTTCCCAAACGAAGCAGCCCATTTCAATTTATAAGGAAGGTGAACTTATCCTGTTTGATGCCTCTACTTGCTTTGCAGAGAGCCTCAAAATGTTTACTGAGTTGAATTTACGCCGTAACCAGGCTCTGGTCTTTTGGTATTGGTCACAACATGAGCTGGCACAGGGTGATCGTGAGGAGGGAAAGACTATGTGGCATAAGGCACGAGTGATATTTGAGGAGCTGCGGCTACCGTTGTATGTGGCTAAGATGAAGAAGGATTTAGTATAGAAAATGATTATGGCAACGGCCGTTGTCCGCAATCACCGACTACCTGCGTACCCGTGAACAGATGGCCTTTCCCCCCGAACCAGATATGTTCCACGATATATTTGGTCATCTCCCTTATCTGACGCTCAATTTTTACGCATGGCTGGAAGACAAATTCGTCCCCGGTCTATTTGAATGCAACTCCAGCCAAACGAGAAGTGATCAAACAGTTGACCTGGAAAAGCACTGTGTTTGGTCTGGTCATGGAAAATAATCAGATCGAAATTTTTGTGTGCGGCATGTAGAAGCACCTTGCTCCACATGCCGCACACCGCATTGACTAACTACCGGGCACAATGGCAAAGTCGAACTCGCCCACCTCGTTAGAGTAAGCGGCCGTTGCACCGCTACAAGTTGCACGGTTGATGAAGAAGTAGTTTGTGTTCACGTTGCCAAGCCGCTCTTCAATCACTTCTGCTGAAGTGACATTGAAGTAATCTGGCGGTGGCGTGGGCGTGAAGTACGGTGTTGTCGCTTCAAACACGTCATAGGTGCAGACTGTGTTGGCATTTTGCCAGGAAAGGGAGAGGTCAGCGGGGGGAGCGGCCGTTATTCCCAACTGCCACAACTCGTAGGCGCCAATTTCACAAGTCGTGTTTTGTGGCCGAGCCACACCACGTTGATCCGTCACCAAACAGCCGCTGCCCGCTTCCAAGGCGTTGCTGCCCGGTAGCAAAGCGTGGGTTTGCGTTGCCCCACCATTATCTGCCAATTCCGCATCAAAATTGGTGACCGCCGCGCTGCTGATGCCGCTGCACGCACCGGCATCATGCTCATCAATGAGATTATTGCTGCCTAAAAATTGACCGCCGCCATCCGAAAAGCAATCATTACCGCTGCTGTTGGTGATGATTGTGTTGTTGAGCGTGGTGTCACCCGCCCCATCAGGCACGTTTTTATTGTGGGCAAGGTAGGTGTGACGGCCGTCAAAAACATAATAGTTGTGCGGACCATTGACGCTCAAATTAAACACTTCGACTTCTTTTTCCACAACTGATTTACTTGTGATGGCCGTCCAGTCTGCATCACTCAAGACACGATCGCCAATTTGTAGTTCTGCGGCCGTGCGCCATTCGTTTTGACCAACAGCAAAGGGGTGTTCGGCCGTTACTTCCAGATCGTTCAGGCGTAAAAATTCACTAACCTGGCGTTGGATGATACGTTCTACGCGGCTGGTCACCTGCTGTTGTTGGCCAAAATCATAACTGAGCAGTTCGTCTCCAACAGCCACATCAGCCATTCGTTTTGTACTGCCATCGGCCAGCAGCACTTGCATATCGGCCGTAAAACAGAGGGCCACACCGGTGGCAATGCCGTCGCTGTTACCAGAAAAGGTGCTGTTATTAATCGTCACAAATGAGCCTTCATTAAACAATCCACCACCAGGCTCACCCTGACGGTTCTCATTGCCGCTAAAGGTGCTGTTATGCACGGTGAGATTAACGCCATCACGCACACTAATCCCGCCGCCGGACTCACCGATGCTGTTGTGACTGAATGTGCTCTGGCTAACATTTACTACGACATTGCCCTCACTGTACAGACCGCCGCCATCAGCAGCCGTTGTCTCATTGGCGTCGAAAGTAGATTGGGTAACGGTTAGCGCCGCAAAGTTGGCAATGCCAGCGCCATAAAAAAAGGCTGTATTGCTGTATAGGTTGCTGCTGTTAATAGTCAACGGGACAAGATTGTAAATGCCGCCGCCACTCTGCCCCAGCGCATGATTATGGGCGATGAGCGTATCTGTTACTATGGCAGTATTATTATCCAAATAAAGGCCACCCCCATGAATACCACTGCTGTTACTGATAATCTGGCTGGTGGTGATAACCAGGGCGTTGCCATCGATATAAATACCACCGGCATTACCTGGAGCGGTATTGTTGCTGATAATGGCGTTGTTGAGCGTTAAATTGCCACCGGACGAAACGCCACCGCCGACATTGTTGGCTTCATTGTTGTCCACGGTAGAATTATTGAGCGTTATGCTGCCGCCGCTCGTATAAATTCCACCGCCATCATGGCCTTCATTGCTGCGTATGGTGCTTTCAACAATCGTGATGCTGCCCCCGCCATCAATGCCGCCGCCCGAACCATCAGTTGTATTACTTAGCACCATAGTATGCGAAATGAAGGTCGTGCCGCCCGCGTGGATTCCCCCGCCACCGTCACCATTATTATGGGCAATAGTGCTGCTGAGGATGGTTGTGCTGCCTCCATTGGCCCAAATGCCACCACCTTCAATACTGGCCGTATTAGAAACAACGGTGCTGTCTTGCAGGGTCAAGTTGCCATTGTTATTACGAATGGCTCCACCACTGCCGCTCACATTGCCACCGCGTATGATCATATTTTGGATGGTTACATCGGTGTCGGCGGCTATCGAAAACGGCCGTACACCACTAATACCCTGCCCATCGACCATGTAGCCATCTCCATTAATGAGCAAAACCACACCGGCAGCAGGATTGCTGATAGGTGTTGTGGCAGTAATTAAGGCGATATCGGCCGTCAGAGTCGTGCTGTATATTCCGGCTGCAGTTTGCGCGTTGTAACAATCAATGGCCATATTTAACTCTACTTCATTGCTAATGGTTGGTGGCACTGTTGTGCAAGAAGATAAATAGCGTGCGGCAGCAAAATCATTATTGCTCTGCCCGGCTACCACAATTTTGCCGTCAGCTTGCAGGCTCATTCCATATCCTTCTGTATTGTTACCGTCTATTTGAGTACTGACCAAACCACCGCTGCCAAAAGTAGTATCCAGGCTGCCATTGCTGTTATATCGGGCCACATTGAGTGTTTGGCCGCCGGTTAGCCCAGCGACCACAATTTTGCCATTGGACTGAATGGCGACTGCGCGTGCCACATCTGTGCCGCCAAAATCTGTTGTCACTTTGCCATCCCCATCAAAACTGTTATCCAATGTGCCGCTGTTGGTGTAGCGTGCCAGAGCAAAATCGCTGCCATTTGTACCGGCCACGACAATCTTGCCGTCATCCTGAATCGCTGCTGCGTAGGCAATGTCACTTCCGCCTAAGTCGGTTGTCACTTTACCGTCAGCGTCAAATTCTGTATCAAGCGTCCCTGTGATTGTGTAACGTGCAAGGGCAAAATTGGTGCTGCCATCTCTGCCCACAACGACGATTTTGCCGTCTGTTTGCAGCGCCACAGTCCGCGCAATATCCACGCCATTGAAGTTTGTACTGATTTTACCGTCGCCGGAAAAGCTGGTGTCGAGCGTTCCAGTGATGGTGTAACGTGCGATGGCGAAGTTGCCGTTTTCACCCACGAGCACAATTTTGGCGTCATCCTGGATGACCAAACCATAAGCGTGGTCAAAACTGCCCATGTCGGTGGTGACAAAGCCGCCGCTGCCAAACGTGCTGTCTGGCATACCGCCTGTATCATATCGGCCAACCGCAAAATCCAAGTTTTTGTCACCGGCAATGACAATTTTGTCATCAGCTTGTATGCCCACAGCGTAAGCATGGTTGAGATTACTACCGCTGATTTTGCCGTCGCTGCTGAAACTGCTATCGAGGTTACCGCTGTTCGTGTAACGTGCCAGCGCGAAGGAGGAGAAGCCGCTTTCACCTGAAACGATGATTTTGCCGTCATCCTGGATGGCTACAGCAAAACCAATTTCATTGTTGCCGAAATCGGTAGTTACCGTGCCGTCGCCGTTGAAGGTGGGGTCGAGTGTGCCGGCAGAGGTAGTCGGAGTTACGGCCGTTGCGGCCATCATCTCTGCTGCAGCAAATAGTGAAAAAATAAAAATAAGTCCAATTAATAAAAACCGACGCTTTGTCTTAATAAAGCTGTTGTTTGTCATGATTCGATCTCTCCTTGGTTTTCTGAAGGGCGGGCTTCAGCTAACTTCTGCAGCAGAAAGCATAACGCTTCGTTTTCATGTGCAAAATGGCGCACTTCGCCACTGGATGCATCTTTTAACATGACGCGCCAATGAGTTTGTGGTCGCTGCTCTTACACATTCGCAAACGGGTACCTAGATTACAGATTACTCGCTAAACTATATCTTTTCAACCGGGCGCAGATACTTTTATTGATTTGTTTACTTTGCAAGACGGATTATCTTGCGCTGACCTCGTCATCGTAGACGCCGCATTACATCTTTACAAAGGAGAATTATTGGGCAGCTTCTATCTACCAGGGTCAATTATGAACAAGCCGTAGCCCTGCTAAAAGAACACGTTTTAGCAACTCATTACGAGTTAAAACGGGTTTTGATAAACTTAGGCAGAGTAACCATAGATCGATATTCCGCAGATAGCGTGATTTCCAAATCACGCATGCTGACTAGAACGCGAAAGGGATTTCGCAGCTACCGTGCGGGAATTGCCGACAACTGAAAAACCGTGTAATATCGCGCCTGTTATTTGACAGGCGAACAAACAGATCGAATAATCTATGTGTAGTCGCAAACTGGTTACAATTTTTGAACATTAAACCGGGGTTGCAAAATCTCGAATTAAATCAGCGGTTACCCGGCCGCAAAATGGGAGACAACCAATGTCAGATGAAAAAAACATTTTAACCATTGCATATTTTGCGAGTGAAGAGGCTGCCAAAGAGGCGGCTGAGAAACTTAAAGACTGGGATAAGGATTTGGGTGCGATTGATCTTGGTGCCATCGGAATTCTTACCATGAATAAGAAAGGGAAACTTAGGACCCACAAAGTTGGCGCACACGCCACAGGTACGGGTGCCAAATGGGGCACCGTCGTGGGCGCCGCCGCTGGCATTCTCACCGGCGGTATTGGTCTCATTGGTGGCGCATTGGTTGGTCTGACAGCAGGTTCCATTGCTGGCTCACTCTTCCACAAACAAATCGGCATGGACGATGATGAAAAAGCACGTCTTGAAGAACATCTAAAAGATGGTGGTGCAGCTTTGGCCGTCATGACAAATAAACATGATATTCTGCCCGTACATGAAAAACTCGGCTTTTTGGGCGGCGAAGTTGCCAGCTACACTGTACCTACTGAGGTTGTAGCAGAATTAGACGCGAGCGAAGATGCTGAACAAGTAGAAAACGATGTTGTCACAGCGCCACTATTTGAAGCAGCTGACGAAGAAGAGTAGGCGCTAAACTGTTTGAGTGTGGAAATCACCTTCCGCACTCTACACTCACCAAATAACTTCAGAGGTTTTGTATAAATTCATGAATCTGTTGTGCGAGGGGCAACGGCCGTTCCATCGGAAGCATATGTCCCACGCCAGACATCTCCACAAAGGTCGCTTCAGGCTGTAATTCCTGCCACAACTGCCACGCATCCGGGAAAAGTGTATCCGATTCACTGCCGCGAATAGCCAACGTCGGCTGTGTGATGTGCGGAATATCTTCCCACACAGTCAGCGGCGGCCGTCCATAAAAACGCGCTTCCCATTCGCGTGAATAAACCAGCGTCACCCCTCCATCAGCAGAATCACATAAACCAGCACGCACATAATCCCACAAGATTTCATCTGACCAACGGGCGAATACTTTTTTGCTGCGAAAATGCTCAAATGCAGCCTGCCGATCAGGCCATTGATAACGTCGGCGGCGTGCAACTTGTACAAAGGGCATATTCTCCGCCGCTACTGGATTTGC
>JAGRDI010000002.1:14081-14504 GCA_020432765.1 Anaerolineales bacterium
GGGCGTTTGAGTGCAGCATACATCGTCCCCACGGCCCCCAGAGAATGCCCTATCCCAATGACTTGCGTAAGCCCTTGTTGTTCAAAAAATCGAATCAGATCATCAGCAACCACATCCCAACTGACCATCTCTTCTGGCTGACTGTTTGGCCATAACGGCCGTAAATGCATCGCTTCAATATAATAATCACGACTTAACTGTATGAGCATTTGTTGGTAAGACCTTGGTGGGTAAGCATTCGCATGGGCAAAATGTATTATCGGACCAATGCCATTCAGAACATAAAAAGGAATTGTTTGCAAAACAAGCTTCTCCTTGTAAATCAAGTTTGTAGAAATCACTTTACTGGTATATCGACTGAAAGTGGTTTCTACGAACTTTTTCATTTATTTGATGGTGCTGTGCGGCAGTATAAATTTAGTT
>JAGRDI010000002.1:14573-24629 GCA_020432765.1 Anaerolineales bacterium
AGCAAATTGGTCATAAAACCTGATAAGTCTCCTGGTAAACTATAAAATACCAGTGTCCAGTTAGTAGTTTGTAAATGCTGCGGGAGAGTACATAATCTCTCCTGTCTCATACCGCTGCCAGACCCATTTATTCTCTAGCAAACAGCTTGACACTTGGCAAAAGCATAAGTCATTTTCATTCCAATGACAAAAAAGCCGCGCCCCGACAATTAGCGCTAAATTAACATTTTCCCACAAAGGTACTAACCATATGATATTATGCAGATCGGTCTTGTGGTAGCATACAAAATTATCTGGTGTAACACACGGCTCTGATTCAAGATATAAGGGCATCAATCTCCTTCCTACTACCTGTGCACATTTCCCTGACAAGTCAATCATAAAGGAGCAACTTTATGAACAAGCTACGAATATCGCTTTTTGGTAAATTCCAGACACGCTTTGGGGAGTCCGCTTTAACTGCGTTAGATGGGCATAAAGTTCAGGCTTTACTCTGTTATCTTTTGCTTTATCCGGAACGGCCGCACTCACGCGAGGTGTTAGCCAATTTATTATGGGATGATGCCTCCGCAGCTGGCTCAAAAGGATATCTACGCAAAGCTCTGTGGCAAATTCAAACAGAACTAAATAAATATGCCGATTTCACCAATGGCAATATCTTACAAATTGATTCTGAATGGATACAGATCAACAAAGATGCTGTTTTCTGGTTAGATGTAGCTGTATTTGAAAAAGCATTTACCTTAACCAAAGATATTCCAGGCTGGTCTCTCACGCCTCCAACTGCACAAGAATTACATGCTGCTGTAGATTTATATACAGGTGAATTGCTAGAATGTGGTTACCAGGATTGGTGTTTATATGAACGCACACGCTTCCGCCATATGTATTTGATTATGCTCGACAAGCTGATGGATTATTGCACAGCAAACAACGAGTTCGAGAATGGCTTGATCTATGGAATGCGCATTTTGCGTTATGATCAAGCTCGTGAACGTACCCACCGCCGCTTGATGCGTTTACACTATCTGGCTCACAATCGCACAGACGCGCTGCGCCAATATGCACAATGTGCCGAGATTTTAGAAAAAGAACTTGGTGTACAACCAGCAAGAAGCACAACAGAACTCTATCATCAAATTCAAGCAGATCAACTCACTCCATCAAATTTACAGATGTTTACCCAGCATACCGAGCCCCAAACGGCCGTTTTACCCTTCAATGACTCGATCATCCTCCTCCAAAAACTACAACAAGAATTATCTCTCGTTCAACAAGAAATCCAGCAAGGCATAAAAACTGCCGAAATCCTCTTACACAATATTTAATCATTCTGCTTAGAAAAACCACAGCGGCACGGAGAAAACATTGTATACTCTCTTTGTCTCTGCGGCTTTTTATTTACAGTCAGACATCTACCCGACTTTTTTCAAAATTTGGAACGCTCAAAGATACACTGCGGCAACGTGCCAGGAACGGCCGTATGGTATTCTCTAGTTTGATTTGATTTTATAACGAGTCATGACTCATGCAGTTCAACGTTTGACAGCATAATGAAATTTTCCGAAACCAGCGTGCATTCATTTGTTATTCGCCTTTGGCAAGAAGAACCTGCTCAACAAAGCGATCAAGCTAAGTGGCGTGGTCATATTACGCATGTGCTTAGCGGAAAAAAGCGCTACATCGAACAACTCAATGAAATTGACCTGTTTATAAATTACTACCTTGACGACACAAAACCACCAGAAGCCCAGACAAGGATTTAACCGTGAGTTCTCTCTTTTCATTCATCACACCGCCTAACACAGAAATCGAACCCATGCCGGCTGTATCTACGGCAGTTGTGCCTCATCCTGCCGATCAACCACTCACATTAGCATCCTTTGCAGCCACGGCCGTTCCCGCTATCCCCCATGGTGCGCCCAGCCAAGAAGCCGTACTCGACCAAATTCGTGCACGCTTAACCCCATTTTTGCCAGCATCATCCGACTCATTGCCGGATGCTAACATTTCCTTTATCACAGCCAAAGAAAAGCCGACTGGTTTAGGCAACCATATCGGGCAAGAACGACTCAGCCACTTTGCCTTCGCCTTAAAAGCGGGCCGTCTTGAAGCGATTATCCGCTTTCAATTGTGGGCTCAAACGCCAAATGAGGCAGATACGGCCGTAGATACTCTTCACGCCCACTTATTAGATGCAAAAACGGGACTGCTCACCCCAGACCCAACAAGCGATATGCCTGCGGCCAGATTCTTACGCTTTGCGGCCACACAATCACCTGTAGGCGAACATATCGAATCGCTGTCCGCCTGGCGGCGCACAGCCGAATATACCCTGCTGTACGAATATCCCTATATTGATGCCGACGACGCACAAAGCCTCATCGCCCAAATTCCGATCCATACGGACCCCGATGAACTAGATTCGCCGGATCGCGAAACGGCCGTCGTCACTGACAAAATGGTGCGTTGGGATCAAGAAAGCGCCCCGGCTCTGGCAATACACACGCGCCAAACAGTCCACCACTTTTCTGTGCTGACATTTGTGCCCGCCGCAGCGCCCAGCGGCTCCGTGCGTCTGCTGCGCACCTATACAGACGCCATCAATCCACCCGTTGTTTTGCCGGATTTGGCACAGTTTGTAACGGCCGTTACCGACCCAAACACGCCAACTCGCAATGCACAGGTCACATTTGCAACCTTTAATGACTTTCTAGCCGTCATCACCATCACCAACGATCCTATTGAATTAGGCGATTGGGATGAAGATGCTAAC
Source organism: Anaerolineales bacterium (assembly GCA_020432765.1). Lineage (GTDB taxonomy): Bacteria > Chloroflexota > Anaerolineae > Promineifilales > Promineifilaceae > JAACFF01. The sequence goes on from JAGRDI010000002.1 coordinate 17,350, forward strand.
CTTGACAGTTATGAACCCGGTTTGTTGGAATTTTCCACTCCAATCTCCCTGCCCAATGCCACAGACCGGTTGATCCTAATCTACGATCCCGACAGCACAAACCCAAAATTCGATCAAACGGCTGTCATTTATATCCAGGCAGGTTAGCTGACTAAAAGCATTTCAGCGAATCAGCCCACAAACAGGCACGATCTGGAGACATGACCCTGATCTTGATCCTGAGTAGTTATGAATTTATTTTGTTTTGCTCATTTAACTAACAATGTCGGCCAATCAACCGGCTGACAAGCTGAGAGGCTGAAAGGCTGACCAGCTTTCCCTTATCAAGTGTGGCGCAGCAAAAACCGTCACCGCATTCATCTCATAAGGAGGACCACGATGTCCGAAATGATTTTACCAGGTACCTATATCGAGGTACGCCCTGAAGGTCTGATTGTGCCCGGCCGTATATCAGTGAACAACGTTGGCATGGTGGGTACGGCCGCAAAAGGACCGCTGAATTTACCCGTCTTGTTGAGCACCTATACCGAGGCACATGAGGTCTTCGGTGATTATGATGCCTGGGATGCAGACAATCCCGGCAGCGAGCTTACCCTAGTCCGTGCGCTGGAACAGGCGTTTACACATGGGGCAACGGCCGTTTACGCGGTGCGTATTGGCGATAATGCAGACACAGCAGATTTGCAAATAGATTCAATCACTGGCGCATGTCTGACCATTGCCGCCCAATCACCCGGCGCATGGGGCAACGAAATTCGTGTCAATATCACAGATGCCGACGCCCACAGCTATATCAGCGATGAAACCCACCCCGGTGGCGGCGCAGTCAGCCTGGATTACACAACTATCGTCGAGAGTGTACGCAATAGAATTTCTGTTTTTGTAGATGCCGAACAGCGCGAAGTCGCCTTTGGCATCATCTACAACGGTGCTCCGGGGACAGGTCAAGTGCTGGTAAACACCGCAACAGGCGCTTTGACCTTTGAAGCCAGTGAAGCACCCGCGGCTGCCGATGAAGTTATCGCCTCCTATGTTGTGAACTTGGCCAACAGCGTCAAAGTAACCCTGCAAGTCGGCACAGCAGAAGAAATCTACATCGCAGCCAATGGCAATGATTTAGCCGCCGACATTAACAAATCGTCAGCCATGGCCGTCGCAACCGCCGCTGCCAATGCTGCCGAATTGCCCACAAAATTTGCCAACGCCTTTGACTTTTTCCCCCTGACTGGCGGTGCAAATGGCGCAGGCGTCTCAGCCTCCGATTATAAGGCTGGTATGGATCAGTTAATGTCCAAAGATGCCCATATCATCGTGGCTGCGGGCCAAGATCACAATAGCAGCGGCGCAGACCTGGCTGCCCACTGCAAAGCCGCCTCGTCGGATGTGAACAAACGCGAACGCATCGGCATTATCGGCAGTGCCTTTACGGATGATTTTGAAGATGTGCGTGCCCACAATCTCAACAGTGATCGGGTCGTTTTTGTTGCACCAGGCATTGAAGCCAATGACGCAGCCGCCGAAGATCGTGTCACACTGCCCGGCGCTTATACAGCAGCGGCCGTTGCGGGTCTGCTAGCCAGCTATTCACCCCATATCAGCTTGACTAACAAACCCATACCGGTGGCTGGCCTGCAAGAAGATTACACCAATGCCGAGCTAACCCAATTGGTCAGCGCCAAAGTGCTGGTTTTACAAAACAAACTCGGCTTTAAGGTCGTCAAAGGCATCACCACATCCAGCAATTCAGCCTGGCACCAAATTACCACACGCCGCATTGTCGATTTCGCGAAATATGGTGTGCGTTCAGCAGCAGACCCCTATATCGGCATGCTCAATAACGAACGTGTACGCGGTGCAATGCGTGCCACTATCAATAGTTTTCTAGCCGAAATGGTTGAAGACGAAATGCTTATTAGCTACGAATTGGACGTTTCGGCGACACGTGAGGAACAGCGTAAGGGCATTGCCCGCGTCACGATTGTCTTACGGCCGGTCTTTAGCATTGACTTCATCAAAGTCACAATGTTCTTAGAGTAGGAGGCAACATATCATGGCAATGACAAATATTTATACAGGTGCTAACGGCACACTGACCCTGGCAAACGAAGATACCCCTGAAGGGCAAGATGCCAGCGCAGTCATCACAACTTACGAAATGACAACGGTAGGTCGTGTGACCGGCATCGAAATCTGTGTACAAACTGACCTGGAAGCGTTCCATGAAATCGGGCGTCGCCATGCGACATCGCTGCATCCGGGCAATATCTGGATCAGCGGCAAAATCAATCGCGCCTATATTAACGGCGCATTGATCGAACTTCTGCTTGGTCGTGGTGCCGGACCGACTCAGGTCGCCGAGCCTTATGTGCAACCTACATTTAACATGAGTGTGCGGCTCAACGATCCGGCTGTCCCTGGCAACTCAGCCACCCTCGAATTAAAGGGAGTCAAATTCCAAAATTGGGGCTATATCATGCCTGAAGATGATTTTGTACTTGAAAACACAACCTTCCAGGCGCTCACAATCAGTGTCCTCGACCGCGAAGCTCCTTCTGGTGGTGGTGACGCTGTCGCGAAAGTTCCAGAAAACTTTGGCGCACCAGCAGTAGCTTAGGGTTTGTTCTTAGTAACTGTCCATAAATAAGTTTGTAGTGACGGCTTTAGCTGTCCAGACCGCTAAAGCGGTTACTTACTACAAGCCAAAACGGGAAGTTATTTTTAGATGATTACTTAACCTGGCATTTTGACGGAAAACGAACGACAAAAGGCGCAAGTAAGCAGTCTTTTGTCTTCCGTCATCCATCTTAAAAAACGCTACTTCGTATATCAGCTTCCTCGAAGCTGTGGAGCATAATCCATGACGATTACGGCAGAAGAACTGCTGGCCGGTGGTGCTATGACCCATACGGTTGACATTCCAACCGATTTGTTAGGCAGCAACGGCCGTTCAGGCCAACCCTCCCAAATCAAAATAAAACCACTCACTGTGCAAGTATTGCAGCGCATCAACAAGGCAGCGCGTGACGATGATTCGCTCTCCGCTTCTTTGATGATTCAACAATCTTTGGTTGAACCGCAATTGAAGTTCGAGCAAGTGTCACAGCTACCGGCGGGATTAGCCCGCTTCATCGTCGAACGCATTAATGCAGTCAGCGGCATCAGCACACCACGCGATGCATTGGATGAAATGGTGCAGGCACCACTCGCCCGCGCTTGTTTTGTGTTGGCGAAGGAGTTTGGCTGGACGCCTGAAGAAGTTAGCGGCATGACCATTGGGCAGATTTTGCTTTATTTGGAAATGATCCAACGCAATGGTGACAGCTAATGTCTAATTTGCCAAAGCTGATTGTCTCTCGACAAAATTTGTTTGCTGGCGGTCAAGCACCGGCTTGTTGGCAGCGCGATTTTTCACGAATCGTGCGCAAACAAGACGGCCTAAATCGTGCTTGCAGTTGGGTAGCGGCTGCTGTTAAATCCAGACCGCTGCGGCTGCAAACGCAACCGCTGTGGGGCAATTGTTTGGCAGAACTTGTCAACGTACCATTTCGAGAACCAATAGAAGCGCAGCAAGACGAACCCACCCGACGCAAAACAAGAACGCAAACACCCAATTTTGCTAGAAAACCTGTCATTGTTCCGGCTGCTGAACACAAGCCGTCAAAACAAGCGCAGGAGTTAACGGAAGTATTGGCAAACCCACCCAAAGTCAAACGTGACTTCTTACAGCAGTTGGCAAAGGCTGCCGTTCAGACTCAATCAACACGCAATCGCTCGGCCCGGAAAACATCAAGCGCCAAACGGTTGTTAGATACATCTGCTAAATTGGATTCGACAACGGCCGTTTCTATACCAAACCCAGCAGATAAAAAGAGCACGCAGGCTTGGCGCAAATCAATCACAAGGAAAGCGGGGCAACGACTAACACAACCTGATATGTTCAACAAACCAGGTAAATCGTCTGTACCAGATCGTAATGCAGCAGCTTTTAGTACAAGCAAAATCACAAAGCTTACCCAAGGTGACAAACAGTTGTCTGCAATGACCGCAAGCGAATTTGTTTCCGCAGCAGAACAAGGCAAACGGCCGTTATCCGACATATCTGAAGAAGCATGGCAGCAGCCGATTAAAGGGCAATCCGTCTCTACCAATCTACTAAAATCCTTAACAACACGCGGCGTTGATAATGAAACAAGACGTGAAGCTCCGCAGCAAACTAGGCCAGCAAACAGGTTGTTTGCTGAGGAACAGCAGCTGCCATCTTCTGGACAGATAATACAAACCGAACCAGAAAAGAGACCGCCAACGCTGCCGGATATCGAAAGTCAGCATTCACCAACGCTTGGGCACACGCCAGCGTTTGCTGCCTGGGATGCACTCAAGAATCGAAGTGACCCCCGGAGCAATGAGCCGCATGTTGCGCCACCTCAAATGGCCACAACACTGCCACCCTTAAGAGGTCAACAACGCCCGTCAACACCGGAACCGCCATTAGCAACGGCCGTAACCCGCCAAAGTGCCCATCGCGAAGCTGCTGCTATCCCAGAAGACCTGGATATGTTAGCTGCCAAGATCAAACAAATTCTTGACGAAGAATCGCGCCGCTTTGGGATTGATGTCTAGTCACGACAAAAAAAGAAATTCGCACCCATTTCATGGAGAACCTGTGCCATGCAGCCTATGTTAGATGATATTGAACTGCCACAAGTGCAGGAAATTACAACTTATGACAGACGCATGTTAGCTGAACACAAACCCCCTGGTATGGATGGCAGTCTGCTGCAAAACCTGGGGCGTCGTCCCGTGCATCTAGCATTATGGGGCGTAAAAACCGGTCCCGATGCGCTCGACTTTGTTGAACAACTAGAACAAAAACATCGTGCTGCAAAACCTGTACCCTTCGTTGCCGATATCGTCGCCGATGCCGAAATTGAGCAAATGATCATCGACGATTTACAGTGGCAAGAATTAGCCGGCAAACCCGACCGCTACAGTTATGTCATCACCTTACGCGAATATATCGAACCGGTCGAACCAGAGGACAGTTCATTTTTAGAAGCTGGTATTCTGGATGACGCGGACGGACTTATGGACGATCTGCTCGGTGGTCTGGACATCGGACTAGACTTTGCCACTGGCTTAGAACGTTTTGTAACACCTTTAACCGATTTGCTGGGTCGCCTGCAGCAGTTCAACCAAACCATCGGCGGCAATAATTAATAAGAATAAATCGCGTAGAACCTGGGAGCGCCGAGCTTTTCTCCGTGCTCTCTGTGTCCGCCGTAGTTAATTTTCAAGGAGAAAATCTCGTGGCTGAAACTGAAAATCTATTCCAAGAACTAAATGATGTATTACAGGATTTCAAAACTTTTCTTGATACAAATGTGGCGACTATAAAACCAGCCATACAAGCCATCGCCTCGTTAATTCCACAAGTGACTGAATTGATCGACAAACTGGTTGATTTAATGAACAAGCTCAAAGCCGAAATTGAAAAACTGGATGTCAATGCAATTCCAGGGCTTGAAGAAGCGACAGCGTTCGTTGATAAGGTAAAAGGCTTTCTCGAATCAGCAAAGAATTTATTGCCTGATGAAACCAGCACAATTGATGACGTGCTAGGCGTCGCCGATGTGGTTGGCAGTTTATCGGGCTTGGACGATGTAAAAACGGCAATTTTGGATTGCGTGGATGCCATTGTTGTGCATCTAAATTCCCTCAAACCTGCATAAATAAATGGTAAGGGCGAGACTGCTGGAAAATTAGCCGGCTGTGCAGGAAAGCGGATTTCTCCGCCAGTCTTGCCCAAGACGCAAGCAAGGACAACGAATTATGGTACGGCCGATGCTCGACGATCTCGAGCTGCAACAGGTACAAACCATCGCAGTCGATGGTGACCAGGTGTGGACACAGCACAGCATTCCGGCGCTGGAAGGTGATTTCTTCCAGAGTCTGGGACGCCGTGCCAGCCAGGTGACATTATCTGGTGTGCTAACCGGTGCCGAAGTTGCTGATGGGTTGAAGAACCTGCGTTCAAAGTTTCGTTCGGCCGTGTCTGTCTCCTTTGTCGCCGACATTGCCACAGCGACACGCATTGATCAGGTACTCATCGAAGAGATGGGGGTACGCGAGTTAGCCGGCAAACCATCCCGCTTTGAATACGCCTTCACGCTGCGTGAATATATCCCGGCTACCCCACCGCGCCGTGAGATACCTCCGCCACCACCACCGCCTCCGCCGCCACCACCGCCCGAAGTGGCTAATCTAATTGTTGAAGTCATTGTTGAGGGGCAGCCGGCATTCGATCATGATGACACGGTAATCGAAGTTTTCGACGCGGCTGCAGGCACGAAACGCACCATTCCAAACTCTAAACGCACCGCCGAAAATGTGTGGGAGGAACTGAATTTTCCACCGGGCAATTACACAATTACAGGGACTACGGCCGTACCTGACCGCATGACCGACACGCAAACAGCCCAAATTGATCCGGGTGAAACGGAGCATGTCATTTTGCGCATGCGTTCAGGAGGTAAATTTGCAGAATATTTTGTGATTCATTATTGGTTTGACAAAGCATTTATTGAACCTTGTCTGCGACCGGTAATGCGTCAAATCGCTGAATTTGCCAAAAACAATCCGAACAAGAAACTGCTCATTGTAGGGCATACCGATCTGGTTGGGAGTGATGAATACAACCAATCTTTGTCCGAACGGCGTGCACGCGGCGCATATGCGTTTTTGACGGCTGGCAACGATTTGAATACGGCCGTTGCCGAATGGAACGAACTACGCCAAACTCGCACAACCGGTATCACCAAAACAGTTCATGACACCTGGGGCGTGCGCCAATACCAACAAATGCTGCAAGAACTGCGCTATTACACCGGCCCTATCACCGATCAGAAAACCACAGCTACCGATACGGCCGTGCGTGCCTTCCAAACCGATAACGGTCTTACTGTGGATGGCATTGTTGGCGACGGCACCTGGCCGGTACTCATTCGTGCCTACCTGAGCCTGGATTTGCTCACTGTATCCGAAGATCAACTGCTGCCCAATGCAAGGGAGACCTGCGACGGCGGCAAACTGAAATGGCTGGGCTGCAGCGAACTGGACCCCATCAAAAATACCCAAGACGCCTGGCGACCCAATCGGCGCAGCGAATTCTTGTTTGTCAACGATGACAGTTTTCACGCAGATGTAAAAATTCCTGAGCCAGTCACATTTGATTTACCCGTGCTAAAAGGTGAAAAATGGTGTTTGGGCGACAAAACGGGACC
>JAGRDI010000003.1 GCA_020432765.1 Anaerolineales bacterium
CTACCGGCATCTGGTTCGACGAAATCCCACTGACGCCGGAGCGAGTGGTGGCGAAATTACGCGAACATGGGATTGGTGGTTAAGCACTCAGATATTCAACATTTAAACTAAGGGTCTGAAATACAGTTCTGATTTCGTTAAGGTATAGTTGATTCTCTTCGGCATCTTTTTATGATGCCACACTTTTCTTTTTTAGAAATGTTTTTGTGATTTACTTGTTAAGAGAGCAAAATGTCTGATGGAATAATACGAGCGAGTGAAGTCATGTGCCGTAATAGGGCAGGTTTCGTCATGAATTTCCCAAGGTAAGCAGGTTAAGATGCGTTTGGGGGCATGGCCCATTCGATGCTTCATGGCAATTGAGTTACACGTTTCGATTTTGGGGAAGTGGTAATTGGAGTATACCATCTACGACAGCTAATGTAGGTGACTTCGGGATTATCGATTTGAAAAATTTACCTCGTCCAATTGTTCTTGCAAAAGGCACAAAGTTGCAACCGGTAGTCTTTTCGGGAATTGAAGAAGCCCCTGGTGGGGGGGAATTTACACAGCTTGGCCCACCGGCAATTTATGATCCAGATTCTCCTTATACAGCGGAGTATAAAGTAACTGGGACAATTGCGGGCTATAACGTGGAATATGCAAATTAGCAGGCTGCTGTTAAAAACATTGGCTGTTTAGTACTACAACGAGACTTCATTCTGAAATGAGGAGAATGGCATTCTCGAATACTGGTTAGTTACGCGAATTTGCCGCATCTGAGGATGCTCGCTCTGCATTCGATGCCCAAAACAAACTTTATGTCAATTTCTTGTCGTAGTATTAGATAATCGACAATATCGAGAATAATCTTTTGCGCTTCGTTACATTGCAAAAAAGTTGACCAACTTCCCTAACAAAAAAAGGTCGTTTCCCTCAGAAAACGGCCATGGGGCTTGTAGTTACATTTTAGCGGTTGTTTAGGCGTTCAAAAATTCATCTGGTGTGATAGACGCTTGTTTGAGGATAGCTCGCAATGTACCTTCCGGCATATCGCCGGAGTGGTTCGGAATTGTTGTATAGCGGTTCGTTTTTGGATTGTACCAAATTTCATGACTTCCCGCAGCATGCCGGTCAAATTCAAACCCAAATTTTTTGAGCCGCTTCACAATTTTGCGGTACTTAAACCCGGCTAACCGCCCCATTTTTTAATCAGGTTCCTACTATCAACGGGTAGTCGAAAATTTCTTGTACAGTTGTTAAGTTGATTTGATTGTGCCGTTTTTCTTGAGCTTCAAGTAATTTTTTAGCCACATCACGAGCGATTTCCAACGTTTCAGCGATGGTACGTCCTTGAGCCACTAGGCCAGGAATATCCTCGGATGTTGCTAAATAAAACCCTTCTGGAAGTTTTTCAACATGTAAAGTAGCTATCTTTTCCATAATTGTTCTGTCTCCCGACTGTACAACTTGAGTTTCTGATCAACCCCTTTTTTCTGCATTATCAGTCCTGTTTTATTCTTTTTCATGACGCAGCTTCATAATTTCATATAGAGTATCTGAGAAATTATACCTTACCTTGCTTCAGGATTGAAATGGGCTGTTTCATTGCTCATTCGGTTGGCTCGATTGCTTTGCTGAAATGCAATCCGTTTTTATTAGCGGCAATCATTTTCCATCCCTGTTGTGCTAAAATATTAAGTATCCACCATTCACACTCATACTCGTCTGTCTTCGTATTTTTGAGATAAAAAGTACGCACCTTTCCGTCGGGGAACTCATTTCTTATTACTTTAGCTTTAGGGCTAAAGTTCTTGATTTCCTGGTAAATTACTTCACCCACTTTCGGATCGGTTGTAAATAGGAAGCTTCCGTTTATCGAACAGTAATTGTATTCTTTCATTCTCTACTCCCTCTCAGATAAATATCTTCTTCGAGATCGGCATCAAGATTTCTTCATAATAGCAACGTAGCCGCAGTATCCTTACCGCGTCCACTGTGCGCGGTAAGGATACTGCGGCTACAAATTGTAAAGGTCTCTAACAATATTCTGAACCATGCCGTTTATAGGATTTCTAGATGACAAGAAGCCATTATTTGGATGCAACTGAGAAAACTCAAATTGATTGGACAATTTGTGCACGTACCCAGGCGAGTGCTTCGCCTGCTGTGCCAATGCGCAGACTGCTTTTGATGGCCACGTTCGGATCATCCACGAAATCGCGGTGGTTGAATGTGACCAGGTAATCGGTCGCCGCGTTCATGGCTGCGACAACGATCGGTACATCATCTTCATCTTGAATGATCCCTTTGTAAAAAGCGACTTCTGTTGGGGTTGGATCGGGTAAGATGCGTAGGCCAGTATTACGTAACGCGGTTCTATAAGCTGGGAGCGCTTTGGGCTGTTTCTTGGCGATTATGCGTTCAGTTTCAGCAATTACTTGTTCAGAGATAGTGAGCGAAATGTGACCAGCTTCTGCAAGCAATAATAGTACTCGCGCCGCGCCCTTATCTGATATGATGCCTGTAATGAGAGCATTGCTGTCTAAAAATAGATCAGGTTTGGACATAATGCTCTTGATAATAGGCTGCACGTTCATCTTCAAGTGCAATTAACAACTCGTCGAGCGTGACATCCTTTTCACTTAAGAGCCGTGCAACCTCATCTCCACTTTGGGCAACACGAGATGTGCCGGGCATCAAGAGCAGCGACCCATCTCCCAAGTCGAGCAGTGAATAAACGTCACCTTCGTCTACATTATATTTCCGCCGCAGAACAGCGGGCAGTGTGATAAGACCTTTACGCCTAATTTGAATTGTTGTTAAGGACATAATCAATACTCCTTGGAAGAATTTCCGAATTTCCTCCAATAGTTTAACCGAAAATCAAATTGTAATCAATAGCGGGTGCAGACCGAACAGGGTTTTTCAATAGTAGCNNGTGATTTCCAAATCACGCATGCTTACTACTGAAAAACCGTGGCAGACCGAAACTTTCCTATACAGACAAAACGGCTGTTTTTAAATATGTCGTGTGCGGTCAAGAGAACAGGCCTATGGGAATGGAAGCCGATTAAAGCAATAGAGCGAATTGCCTTGAATTACTCGATATCGAATAAAATTCTCAGTTTGCTTTTGACGCTTTTTTGCTGTGTTTCAGACAATTGTCCTAATTCGCGGCGGATTATGGTATGAGTACAACTTTATACTTCATCGTAGAACGGCCGTCCATCTTTCATCGAATAAATATCTTCTTCTGGATCGGCGAGGAACGCAAATGCTGGATTGTGTGCCGCGGCTTGTAACCATGAAATTTCATCTCAAGATTTCTGCCGATAGCTTAACTGAAAACCAGATCGTGTTCAATAGCAGGTGCAGCCCTAAATTTGCCTGTACAATCAAAAACGGCCGTTTTAAATATGTTTTGCACGGGGTCATGCAAGGATTTAGGGTTGGCGTGTCAGGATGACCACCGGGATGGTGCGTGTTGTAGCTTGTTCGTATTCGGAAAAGGCAGGAAAAATCTCAGCTACCTTGGCATATAGTTCTGTGCGTTCTGGTTCTTTTGCAGGTGCTGCCGTTGCAGTGAATTGTTCAGTGCCAACTTCAACAACCACATTGGGGTTGGCGACCAGATTGTGATACCAATCTGGATGGCTGGGGGCTCCTCCCTTTGAGGCAATGACAATATAACGATCGCCATCAGCCATGCAGATCATGGGGTTAATACGTTCCAACCCGCTCTTCGCTCCGGTTGTGTGCAGTAGAAGCAGGGTCGCATTCGCAAACATGCCGCCAACTTTGCCGTCATTTGCACGGAATTCTTCAATTATTTGTGTATTCCAATCACTCATGTGTATCTCTCCAGTTATGAATTTATATTCGTATCATAGTAACTTATCAGGAACGATTCAACATTTTGGGTGGAGCAGCGGCCGTTTCTAGTCAAGATATCATATTCAGTCACTCGTCCGCACAGAAACAATGAAAAACTTTGTAGAATCCATAAAAAGCCGCGCTGATTTTGCGGCATAACGTTGACGCTGACGCGAAGCTTGCTATAATTTGGCCTTGATGTTTGGGCGGTTGGCTCAGTTGGTTAGAGCGCTACGTTGACATCGTAGAGGTCACAAGTTCGAGTCTTGTACCGCCCACACGAAAGCAAAAAGCCATCCTTCGGGGTGGCTTTTTTTGTTTTGGGAGGAAACGGCCGTTGGCAAGAACGCTGCCTACCTTACAACATTGAAGGGGGGCGGCGTTCTTGTTGATGCACAGCGGGCACGGTCAGGAGACACGGTTCTGAGCTTCAGCAGCTGCCAACAAAAGTTCCGCGCACTCAACATTGAAGAGGAAATTGACACTGCACTACTATAGTGTACACTATAGACATGAGAAAAAATATTACATTATCTGCAGATGAAGCCTTGATTCAGCAAGCCAGGTGGCTGGCGGCAAGCGAAAAAACGACGCTTAATCAACTTTTTCGTGAATGGTTAACCCGTTATATTGCTCAGGCAAACGCGCCAGAAGAATATGAACAGCTTATGGAAGGTCTCAATCATATACAAGCAGGTGGTCATTTCAGTCGCGAGGAAATGAATGAACGTCGCTGAACGCGCCGGACTTTTCTTTCTTGATACAAATATCTTAGTCTACACGTTTGATGCCACGGCGCCGGAAAAACGCCAAATTGGGCAAGAATTAGTGCGCAATGCGCTAGAATCAAGAAAAGGCATCATTAGCACCCAAATTGTGCAAGAGTTTTTGAATGTCGCTGCACATAAATTCGAGCGTCCGATGACAGTGTCTGATTCACAAGCGTACTTAAAAACTGTGCTCTTGCCTTTGTGCCAACATTATCCTTCAAACACATTTTACGAAAAAGTATTGCTCATCAAGGCTGAAACCGGTTATGCATTCTATGATACGCTTGTTGTAACTGCCGCTGTTGAATCTGGCTGTAAGACTTTGTTTAGTGAAGATTTGCAAGCTGGTCAAGTTATCCACGGATTGACCATTGTTAATCCATTTGCTGTGAATGGTTAGCTAAAAAACGGCCGTTGTAGGTTATTCTGGCGACAGCGAGATTGATGTCATACCAGGGGAAAATCAGTGCATGAACATCGACGAACAACATGTTAGATGGTTTCCGCACCTGGCTGGCTGCCGCGGAAAAACCGGAACAAATCAAAGAAACGCTGTTTGAAGGAATGACACGACACGGCCGTTTAACCGGCAGTGCCCTCACCGGTGCCATTATTGGCCGCATCGTCGCTGAGTACGGTCATGCTGCTGGTTTGGCTCCGGCCAGCGGTGCCAATGCCGTCGCTCCCCATGATTTACGCCGTACCTGCGCCAAGCGATACCATGTATCGCCAATGCCATATGACAACGGCGCACCGCTGCCTAAAATCCAGCAGTTCTTAGGCCATGCCAACATCGAGACCACCATGCGCTACATTGGTTATGATGAGGATGATACAGAAATAGCAACAGATTACGTTCGTTACTAACCCCCTTACTGGAGATTAGAGACCTTGGTTTCTAATCTCCAATCCCTAATCTCAAAATCCAACTTCTTTTATCACTCGCAAACTATCCCCAAAATCGTTACAATAAACACGACATAAATAAATCCCACCAAGCTTGCAATGCTGTCACATTGCACAACATCCGGGATGACGATCCGGCCGAATGCGGCGGCGCGGATAAAGCATCCTAGCCGCTGCTGTATTGTGTCCAGTATGCAGCTTTTGCGTTCTAGTAAATACCCTACAGGATGGTATGTTTACGCCAACAAATGAAAAAACCAAATCAGCAGAAGGACACGATTATATGAGCGACGATCCCAGCACTGATGATGATTTTGTAGAGGAAGAAGAAACGGAAACCCTCGAAGAAGGCCAAATATACGACTTCATCACTGGCGAACCAGTTAAAGACAGTGCCACTGAACGCACCTTGCAGGTTGTGGCACATTCCTTAGTAGATGAATATGGCTTTGAGCTTGACCAACTTGAACGTGCTTACAAAATCGTTTACGAGCTAATCAACGAAGAAGGCAAAACCCGCAAACTGCGCCCTAAAATTGACATTGCTGTCTTTGCCGACGGCCGTAACCACGACGAACAAGACAACATCACCCACGTCTGTTTAGTCCAATCCCCCAATACCAAAGCAACTGATCGCAAGAAAGGTGTCTTCCAATTAGAGCAAGTGATGGGCGCACTGCCCCAATGTGATTATGGGCTGTGGACGAATGGGACTGACCTGGTGTTTAAGCAGAAGCTGACCGGGGATGGCAGACTTCAACCAGAATATGTTGACCTCTATGATTTGCCCGGTGAAGGGGAAACGGTTGCTGACCTGGATAAACCTGACCGGCAAACCGGCCGCATCGCCACCGGTGACAATCTTCAGCGTACTTTTGCCCGGATTCATGACTATATTTACGGCAATCAAGGGCTAAAGAAGGATGTGGCCTTTTGGCAAATTCTCAACCTCTTTTTCTGCAAGATTCATGATGAACGCACCACCGGCAACCGCCGTTTTTGGGTGCGTGGCACGGAGCGCAATACCCGTGAAGGCCAACGCGCCATTGCCAGCCGCATTAAGGAACTGTTTGCCGAGGTAAAGGCAGATGAAAGGTACAGCCGCATCTTCAGTGACCGCGATTCGATTGATTTGGATGACCGGGTACTAGCCTATGTGGTGGGTGAACTAAGCCGCTATAACTTGCTAGATACGGACGTGGACATTAAGGGGGCGGCTTATGAAGAAATTACGGCCAGCATGCTAAAATCGCAGCGCGGCCAATTTTTTACGCCAACGAATGTGATTCGCTTGATGGTGCAGATGATTGACCCCGGCGAAGATAAAGACCTGACTGACCCACAATACTGGCCGAAAATCCTGGACCCAGCCTGTGGCTCAGGTCGATTTTTGACGTATGCGCTAGACCATGTTCGCCATAAATTGGCGGATCAGTTGTTCCCTGATGCGCATCCCCTTTTGCGGATTCACCGGCTGAATGCAGACCCAAAAGCGACGAAGCTGCTGCAAAATTATGCGGAGCAATGTTTGTATGGTGTTGACTTTGACCCTGACTTGCGCCGTGCTGCCCGGATGAACATGATTTTGAACAATGATGGGCATGGCAATATCTTTTCTTTTAACTCATTGGAATTTCCTTTGATGTTGGATGAGCAGAGCCGGGGCAAGTTGAAGAAGCAGCACCGAAGCAAAGACACAGCCGATTTGACTGACCCGGTGCGGATGCGGCTAGAAGGAGATTTGGAGAGCTTTGATATTGTGTTTACCAATCCCCCTTTTGGCGCCAAGATTCCCATTGATGACCCTGATATTTTGGAACAGTTTGACCTGGCGCATAACTGGAGTGTGGATAGTGAAGGGCGCTGGCTGAAAGGTAACTTACAGCGCAGTGTGGCTCCAGAGATTTTATTTGTGGAACGGTGTGTCAATTGGGTGAAGCCTGGCACAGGGTTGGTGGCGATTGTGTTGCCTGATGGTATTTTGGGCAACCCCAATGCGGAGTATATACGCTATTGGATTTTGCAGCGCTGCCAGGTGCTGGCCAGCGTCGATTTACCGGTGGAAGCGTTTTTGCCACAGGTAGGGGTACAGGCCAGCCTGTTATTTTTGCGCCGGAAATCGCAAACAGAGATGGATTTAGAAAAGCGGGAAGGCAGCAGTGACTACACTGTGTTTATGGCCGTTGCGGAGAAAGTAGGCCACGACCGACGCGGCAATGAGATTTTTGAGCGTGACCCGGATGGTGCCGAAAAGGTGTATCCCGAAACCAAAAGTGTGCTTCGACGCCGTCGAGGGCAACTGGAACCGATTCAAACAACTGTGCAAGAAAAGCGTGTTGATGATGACATGCCACGTATCGCAGAAGCATTTGTGGAATACAAACTCACAGGGCGGGAAACAGGATGAAAATCACCACAACAACTGCGTTGGAAATTGACAGCCCTGGACATAGACTTGATGCAAGTTATCATGCTAGTAATGGGGTTCAAGGTTTGCGATTTCTAGAAAAATGGGGAGGCAAAACAAAACACCTGAAGAAGGCCCCAAATGTTTTACAAGAGAAACAAGCCCCGTACGGGACTAATCGCGTAGAAAGGCTTGCTGATGTGTGTTTACCTGATGGAATATATATCCCAAGTCGATTCAAACGGATTTTTGTTGAAGATGAAAAACACGGATCTCCATACATTACCGGAGGTTCAATTTTAGAAGCAAACCCTCTTCGAGGAGCAAAATTTTTATCTTATCGTTTTACTTCTAGCATGAAGGAGCTTGCTCTTAGTAAATCAATGACACTTGTAACCTGTTCTGGAACTATTGGAAGAGCAGCGTACGTTAATGCAAATTTCAAGAATGGGGTAGGCTCACCTGATCTATTAAGGATAGTAGCTGATCCAGAAAAAATACTGCCTGGCTATTTATTTGCTTTTTTAAATAGCAAATTGGGTTACTCACTCATTGAGCAAAAAACATACGGTGCGGTCGTCCAGCATATTGAAGCTCATCATGTTTACAATTTGTATATCCCTCGTTTTTCCAGAGCCATTGAGAAAGAGATTCATGATTTGATCGAAGAATCATCACGAAATCGTGAAAAAGCTAATCAAGAACTTGAACGTGTACAAAGACGTTTTTTAAGAGAAGTTCTAGGTTTGGAAGCGCAAGATTTAGATTGGGAATGTGGCAACGAACATGCATTTGCAACAGGCACGGCCGTTTTGTCCATGAAGCATTACCGGTTAGACGGATTTCACTATGTTGGCTACGTGGCAGAAGCTGAAGCCTACCTTCAAGACACAATGCCTTTAGGTGAACTGATTGCACCATACCAACCACCAATTTTCAAAAGACCTTATACAGATGAACGCGGAAAACCCATGTTAAGTGGTATGGATTTATACAACGCATACCCAAAAGCTCGTCTATATGTGTCTAAACAGATGCCGAACATTGAATCATACACAGTCAAAGCTGGAACTGTTCTAGTACAGCGTGTAGGGCAACGATATGGGCTTTTTGGAAGACCAACCATTCTCCAAAAACACCTTGATGATGTTGTCGTCACAGAGCATCTCATTCGACTTTACCCACATAACCCAAAAGATAGAGGGTTCATTTATGTTTGGTTATCAACAGAAATCGGAAGACGTTTGCTGTTGAAAAATTCATTTGGTACATCGATGGGCGTTTTGTCTGAGGATTCAATCAGCGAATCTCTTGCACCAAAATGCTCGGCTGAATTACGGCACTCGTTTGAACCAGAAGTGCAATCAATTTGTGATTACCGTGAAAGAGCAAATGAACTAGAAGATAAAGCGCAAGCTATATTACTGAATGCACTTGGTTGGGAGGAGTCCTAGCCTGACTTATTGAAGGACACGCCTATGGCAAAGCTGCTCAACTGGGGCGGGAACCCGGTCAATGACGGGGAACGTCTCGTTATCAACTTTCTACAACAACAGTTACCCGACACTTACACCCTTATCCCCAATGTGGAAATCCAGGAACGAGGGCGACCACCCTACGACTATGATTGCATCGTCCTGGCTCCCAATGCGCTGTATGTGGTGGAAATCAAACAGTGGCGCGGTGGCATCGAGGGAGATGATCACACCTGGCATATCGGCCAGCAGCGCATTTCCCGCCCCAACCCTTTTGGTACTACCAACAACAAAGCCCGCGTCCTTAAAAGCCAATTGAGCAACCAGCAGCCTGCTATCGGCAGTTTTTGGGTGCAGGCCGTCATCGCCATTGCCGACAACCAGGGTAATCTCAACATTCGCGGCAACGCCAAAGATTATGTGCGCCAATACACCGATCTGCCCGCGCTGCTGCAAGATTCTAGCGCCATCCCCGGCCATGCTGCCAATCTGCGCCCCTATCGTGGCCCCATCGAAAATAGCTTGCAGCATATTTGTCGTGGCCGTCAGCCTGGCCCACGTCGTTTTGGTCCCTACATCGTCAAAGAAACCCTCTCCCGCCGTGACAATATCAGTGAATATTTAGCCCAACACGAGTTTCAGCGCGAAGCCCGTGTTGTTCGTCTGCGCGTCTTCTCTTATGACCCCTACCAAACAGAAGAACAGCGCACTCGCCAACTGGAAGTCATCCGCCGCGAAGTGGAATCACTGCAACAAATTGGCGGCCATCCCAACCTGATTACCAGCAGCGATCTCTTCCAGGATACCCATGACCCCAATCTCTATTTCACCGTCACCGATTGGTCAGACACCGGCACGCTACGCGATTTACTGACCGCTGACACCCCCTTATCTTTAAGCCGCAAATTGGAACTCGCACAGGGCATTGCTGCCGGGTTGAGCAAAGCGCATGAAGCCCATGTCATCCACCGCGATGTACGCCCGGACAACATTCTTATTGGCCGAAACGGGCAGCCGCGCTTGATGAACTTCGATCATGCCCGTCTCACCATCCCCGGTGCGTTGACCGTTGGCCCGGTGCAGCATGACCCGGATGTCAGCCGCGCTTACATGGCGCCGGAGTTGCTCAGCCTGACTATCCCACCCACACCGGCCGCCGATGTTTACAGTTTGGGTTGCATTCTTTTTGAGATGATTACCGGCAAGGTGCTTTTTGATACACCGGAGGATGCTCGAGAACAAGATACATCAGCTGGTGGCCCAATTTCGTTACATGGTAGTGATATTCCGGAGCGGCTTAATTCGCTGATCGCAGCGATGATGAAGCCCGATGCCAACCAACGGCCGCAAACGGCGCAAGAAGTATGGCAAGAAATTCGCGCCATTAGCCAAACACCTTCAGCCACGATTCAACCGGAAGAAATTGTCACTGCACCATCAATGCCACCTACTGAAGTAGATCCGGAATTTTTTGAGCGTGGTGATCCTATTGACGAAAAGTATCAGGTAATCAAAACCATTGGATCTGGCGGATTCAGCCAAGTTTATCGTGTCTTTGATCATGTTATAGAAAAAGAGTTTGCACTTAAGGTATTCAAGAATCCAGCAGGTTCGATAGAAGATCTTAAAAAGGATATTCAATCTGTATTTGATCTTGACAATCCACATATTGTTAAAGCCTATGGGTGGGGAATATTGCGCCCTTCTGGAAGACCATATCTTGTTTCGGAATTCATAGATGGTATTGAACTAAGTGAATTCACCACCCCAGAAAAAAGACTCTCGGCACGGGAAGCAGTTGATGCAATATTGAGTTTGCTTGGTGCTTTAGAATATATTCACCCTAATGTTGATCGTATTGAAGAATTGCGTACCAAAAAAGAATTAGGAGATTTTACGCAAGAAGAGTATTTTGAATTTATCGATTTAACTCAAAACAAAGGGCTACTTCACCGAGATATTAAGCCAAGCAATCTAATCCTTGCAGAAACTGGACTTAAAATAGTAGATTTTAATATCGCATCTAAATACAGCGATGCCAGCCGTACCCAAGCTGGAACCCCTCATTATATGTTGCCTGAAATTGGTATCATGAGATGGGATACAGATGCTGACCTTTTTGCAACGGGCATTGTTTTGTATGAACTGATCACCGGCCATCATCCATATCCAGAACGTCAACCCAGTATTGATACGCCTCCAACTGACCCGCATGAATACAAACCTGATTTGCACCCTGATTTTGCTGACATTCTACTGAAAGCCGTTTCTTGTGATCCAGAAGTACGCTATCACAGCGCTCGTCGTTTGCGACTGGATTTGGAATCGTTGGACGGTCTTTACTTACGAGCTTCAATGCCAAATATAGTTCAATTGAAAGATATTCAGTTGGAATCATGGGAACAGCACAAGGAAAACTACAATCCTTATGTCACTCGCTTATTGACGCTTTATAGCCAAGCCCGTCGAGATAACAGTGGCACGCGCGGCCTGGAGGGAATTGCTCAACATACTTATGTCCCTACACGTTTGGATAAATATTTGTTGCCGGATGTGGTAACCGGCCGTTATCGCTTGGTCATCATCACCGGGAACGCTGGCGATGGCAAAACCGCCTTCATCAAGAGTTTGGAAAAATATGTCATAGCGCATGACGGCCACATGGAGCAGCCAACACCGAACTCCAGCATACTCACTTATCAAGGGACACAATTCATCACCAATTACGACGGCTCCCAGGATGAAGGCGCAGAACGTGCCAACGACCAGGTGTTAAACGAATTCTTTGCTGCCTTCGCAGATGTAGAATTAGCCCAAGACTCCGCCCAAAAACGTGTCCACCTCATTGCCATCAACAAAGGACGTATCCTCGATTTCTTTATGGATGGTGATAACAGCAGCCAATTTAGTCAACTGGCCGATACCATTAAAAACTTTTTTGACCCGGATGAAACGACACGCCCCCTACCAGACTGGCTGACGATTATTGACCTCAACAACCGTTCTATCGTGGCGGCCGACAGTGACGAGGCGGATAAATCTATCTTTGACCGACAGCTAGAAGAACTGCTCAGGCCGGAATTTTGGTCTCCCTGCCAGACTTGCGCCCTCAAAGATCGCTGCTTCATCAAATACAATGCCGACACCTTAGCTGACCCTACCTCTGGGCCAACGGTGCGCGAACGCCTGCGCACACTCTTTGAAATTGTCCACTTGCGGCGCAAGCTGCACATCACGATGCGCGATATGCGTTCTGCTCTTTCCTGGATGATTTTCCGCGATCATAATTGCGATAACATTGCCGAGCTTTTGAGTTCACAGCCAGACGAAGCCAGCCAATTAGATTTACTCTACTACAATGCCTTTGCCATTGACGGCAAGCCCCTGGCTGGGCGGCATGATGATCGCCTGGTCACTTTGCTGCGCCAGATTGATCCGGCCGAAGTTGCCAATCCCGCGGACGACCGTACTCTGCACTTCCAAACTTTGTCAGATTTGCACTTAATGACATTTGACGGCCGTAGCCAATTGGCAGCGACCTGGTTAGAAGATTGGGAATTAAGGACTGGTTGGGATGCTGCCCAAAACGAAGAAACATTAGCCGCCCATCGGAAAAAACACGCCATTATGCGTCGCCGCGCCTACTTTGAACGACGCGATGAAGGTTGGCTGCAAATGCTGCCCTATCAACAGTTAGATACGTTCCGCACGGTCATCCAAACGGATCCAACCAGTGATGAAAAATGGGCAAACTTAAAAGATATATTGGTCACAGGCATCTCCAACGCGGAGGGAGCCCGAAACCCAGAATTGGCCAATGCCAACATTTGCTTACGAGCCAGCCAGGTGAGCAAAGTGAAGGTCAAATCCTTCCGCCTATTTCCGGCAGCTGATTTCAAGCTGCGTTTACCCCGTTTGCTTAGTGGCCAGGACCGGTATCTGGAGTACACGCCTGATCAGTTTATCTTCTATCATAACCCGGAAGACCCTGGCAATCGCATTACCAGTGCCCGCGACGCTGAACTGATTGTATCTCTTGATTTATTAGAACTGCTTTACCAGGTTTCTACTGGATTTATTCCCTCACCTGATGATATTAGCGGTGCCTTTGTAAACTTGTCAATCTTCAAGAATGCCCTGGCACATTTGCCTTACAAGCGAGTTTTGTTAACCCGTGATGATCAACAATTCTACGAGATGGAACTAAAAGGAATAGGGGTCATAAAGCTGCACAAGATACAGATTACAGGATAAATAGAATGAAAATCACACGCCAAGATTATAAATTCAAAGAACCACGCATTTGTCACATCTACCCCAAGCGAACGGAACTAGATCGATTGCTTGTCAACTTGTATATGCTCTTGAAATATGGAGGACGGGTTCCGGTTAGCCGTACTGGTCGGAGGGAAGTAACCATTGATTGGATTGTAGAGGAACTAATTCATCAGCACAGTGATACGTTACAAGGTTTCGCTGATAATGCTGATCTTATTGCTGACTGGTTATATAGTGACCTTATTGATGTCATTAACAAGGGTAATCCTGACAAAGAAAAAGTTGCAGCCCCTTTACCATTGCATCTTAATGTTTACAAACTACGGAATCCTAAGCAAACTAATCGGTTTGGTGGTGACGAGCAACTTTACAGCATGATGCAAGCAGGAGATCCTGATTATCTTGTTAATAGATTAGCCTCCTTTCTAGGTCAAGGGATGGAAACAAACCTTGATACTTATGACGAAGAAACCCCCCTGGATTTAGATACTTTGGTTATTGTCCGAATGGTTGACAATGAAAAACTAAAGGAAGGGCATAGTAGTCGGGGAAACACTTTGGAACCGCCTTTGTGTAAAGGCCAGGCCAGATTACTTTGTGATGATTTACAGCGTTTGTTAGTTTATGAAAATCATGTACCTCGTTCCGTGCTTATCACTTACATTCGCACGATTATGGGGTTGCATTTGGGCTTGTATTTATTGCGACTCTTTCATCAATTAACTGGATGGATGTATCAGAAGCAAGCCAATCCAGCATGCTTAGAATGCCCCGTAGAACCAGCTCGACAGGAAAACCCCTTTCACAAATGCCCATATGCAATGCAAAGTGACTCGCCAGCTAACACAGCGTTACCGGAAATCTTGATAGATATGGGAGATGATCATACGAGTCACATGGCGCGTCTATCTCAAGAAAACTGCGCCCGTCATTATGCCAGTATGAATGAATATATTCGTACTGTTTTTGCCATAAATCAATTATTTCAATTTGCCGAAAGTCAGACTGGAAGACGAGAGTTAAACCATCAGCCAAACTCAGTCGCCGATGTGTTAAAAGTGCTTGCCAGCCCCCCTCCCGGGTTTGATTATTATTTTGATAACCGAATTGGCAACCTTTTTCCAGATGAGTCAAATGAAGAGGAAAGTCCAGAAATAATTGCTATTCGGGATATGGAAAACCTATCGCCTATGGATACATTTGTGGAGCTAGTTGCCCTCAAGAGAACTGATTATTATCGGAGACATTTAACACAGCAATTAGATTCTCTCTTTATGAAAAATAGTGAATCCTGTTTGATTGTGCAGGGAAAGGGTAAAAATAACCAAAGGCGTTGGTACATTTCCAGTCATTTGTTAGAGGTGCTGGTTCAGATAGCAGTTTTGGACATTACCAGTAAAAATGGCAAAAAAGCTTTCTATTCTCGTCCAATCCTCATTGACGAATTTGTCACCTGGCTCAAGGATCGTTATGGATTCACGATTGTTCCCAATTGGCCAGATGCTTCCATCAAAGATTATGAAGCGTTTAACACCAATATGCGCCATCTCAAAGACCGCTTACGCGAAATTGGCTTTTATACTGACCTTAGTGACGCTTACAATGCGCAGAAAATTCGTCCGCGCTATGAAATTAAGCGGTCTTGAAAGAAGGATTATCTATGAACACCATCTTACAAGACCTCCCCCATGAAAGAATGCATCAAACGCTGGCCAATATTGTCCAGGGTAGAATTGCCGCAGTTTTAGACAACAGCGAACCTGGTCATTGCTTGCGTGTTAGTGCTTTGCCAGAAACGGTAATGAAGCAGTTGTGTGTTCAGTTCAACAGCAACGGCCAAAATGCCGATGTGGTACTGCTGTTAGGCCCACAACAAGCAGCAGCAGAAAGCTGGCAAGTATCCGCCACACGTCTGATCGAATTACGTAATGCTGAGAAACGGCCGTTACTCGCTTTTGTGCCCCCTGGCCTCAAAGCAGCAGCCGAAGATTCATTTGATGTCAGCACGTTCGCTGAAGTGCCATTGGGCGATGTGCCCAAACAACTGCTACAAGAATTACATGACCAAATGCCAGAAGGCCTAAATCGCTTTGTTGATGAAGTCATTTGGTATATGGAAGATTCGGTCAAAAAAGTAGACGACGATGATATTGTGCGCTACCTCTTAACCATTCTGGAAAATGGGGCAACAAAAGAAGCGGCTGGCGGAGCCATCTTCCAATTCCGTTTAATTCCTCATTTTGGCTTACTGGATGAATTTAACAGTATTCGCACCCAACTCGAACGCAATGTAACGGCCGTTGATTTGTTAGCAGATGGCGTACAACCATTATTGGGACGCATTCACTCTTTGAAGCTGAGAAACAACACCTTGCAATCACCTCTTTACGATTTCCTGCGTGAAAGATTGATGGAAGGTCCCGCCGCCTGGACAAAACTAATCGCCACAGACACAAATTACAGCCATCTGGCCTTTGATAACTGGCGCTTTGCTGACGAAAGTAGTGGCGATGAGAAAATACTACTTTACATGGACGAGCTTCGTTTGACCGTCATGTACCCAGACAAACCAGTCGGCCCGGATAACCCACCCTACCTGGACATCAAACGCACGAACAGCATCACCATCAAATGGGAAGCCAATCGTATTCCGGCCACCATTACTCAATTGGCCTATTACCGACTGGAATTAGTCAATGCTGATGGTGCAGTTGTCTGGGAGGGCAAAAACATAGCCAAAGGCACCGGCCGTCGCACCACAAAGTCTAAAACACTCAGAGTGGCGGAATTTCGCGGCCTTGTAGAAGATGAAGAAGATGAGGGCATTTATTTCTTCCGTGTTCGTGGTTATTCAGAAAGCGGTGAACTTCTAAATGATGAAGACCCTAAAAATCCAAAGGTGTTACGCGATCCCAACAACCCGGAAGGAAAGCTCATCAATGAAAGTGAAGATATTTGGTTTTGGTCGGACCCAGATGCCCCGCCACCGGCCGAGCCACAGCGCAATGTAGCCGTTACCTCTTTTCTCGATGCCAAACTATTGGCTCAATTTGCAGCCTTGGATCGAGGAGACGATCCGCTAAATGAAAACCTCAAACCCCGATCTGAAAAAACGGGTTGGGCGACCAAAACAAGCAGTAAAAGGGCTGATGCCGTTTTCAATATCATCTATGATGCTCAGGCGCGGTATACACTCCCCATCAACAACGTACTCCGCAAAGTAGAGCAAGAAACGTTGGCAAACCCTGACTGTTTAGGCCGATGGCGCTTGGATTTCAGAGATGAACAAACAGCGCATCATTCGGTTGAACCCACTATCCGCCAATATCGGAATTCAGAGCGAGTATCACCCGCTTTTTTGGTAGCGCGGCAAGAACTGTTTACAGCCATTTTGGGAAACGATGAACAGAACTTCATCACGGCTACAGTTGATTTGCTTGAATATGAAGCGTTGATAGTGGCCTATGCCAATGCTTATCAAGTCTGGTTAACAGAAACCAGAGACCAGTTTGATAAAGAGGCGGTGTATGAGGAAAACGGCCGTCGGCGCACAGAAGCAATCTTTCTCGATTTGGATATTGTTGAGCTGCTGTTACCCCGTCGCGGGCATGTTTATCTCATTGCCCCTACTCATCCTCTGCGTTTACTGTGGCACTTGCAGCAAGCGAAATTAGCGCAATCCTGGCTGGAAACGGCCGTTTCCCAGGGCGAAGCCAGCAAACGCCTAACAGAATCAATTCGCTCCTTCATGCGACATGGTCTGGCTCCCATCAATTTACCCTCCGTCTTGCGTCCTGCTCAGGAACGGAATTTGGAAGCTATCCCCCGCTTTTACGTGGAACAAGGCCCGGTCACGCCTTTCTGGACGCTTTACATGCGTGAAGATATCCACGATAAACAGACCCTTCGCGCACGTGTACAACGTGCGCTAGGCATTAGTTACCGTACCACCCATCGTATTGGTGAGGTTGACAAACACCTCCTGGCTCAGAAAATGTTGCGGTATCTGGTGCAGCACCCTTATACGCATGTCCTTAAAATCAACGGCTTTAACCCTGGCAATGCTGCCTTGATTGTGGACGCTATCCTAGAAATCGAAAAGCTACGTAAATATAACCCACCACTGCGCTATGAACTGCGCCTCTTTACCCAAAGTGACCGCATTGATGATATTGGTGAGGCCGTTGAAGACCTCATGAACCCAGAACGCCAGGTCAGTGCTGAAGCCGATGCGTTCACGGTTCCCAGTCAAAATCATCTATTCCCCAAACTGCGCTTCAGCCGAAACAAACTGGAACAATTTTTACAGGACCCCGAAGCATATGAAGCCCATATCTCTATCTTGCGTGATTTGTTCCCCGTTAATGTTGAACCGGAGCTTGTGGGAAACGGCCGATCCAGTTTCTTGCATGGTCTCATTCAGGAACAAGTCAGTCAATTTAGCGGCGATGAATCCCATTTCGCCTGGCAGCGCCAACTTTTGCCAACAGCTTGTCAGGAATTGCCCGATGATAATCAAAAAAACAGCGCATCCATCGCCAATATTCTTCTGTTAACAGAAACCTTACAGGCTTCGATTGCTGTTGGTAGCCAGGTGGAAAACACAGTCCCAACCTTGCGCCTCAATTTACCCCCCAGCGAAAAGAACTTTCTTTACCAGGTACATGCAGTTTCTGATTGGGTTTTCATCATTGATCGCTATCTTGGCTTGGAATACTTTGACAGCCAAACCACGCCCGGCCGTCCCATGTATTTACTCGATTTCACCCCCGAATTCGGTGGTACAGATACCGACCGCTTATTGCTCACCACCCGCGCCATCGAGGAAGTGATGCGTTTAGTACATCCGGCACTGGACAAATATGATCTGCTTGATGATGAAGGCGTTGTTGAACTCTATTTCTTGCAATTGCTTCGCTCGTTAAGCGGCCGCCTGGCACTCAAACTGCTTTCCTCACCTAATCACCTGAATGAAGCATTGGGTCTGGCCATGGCACGGCTATTCTTAGAACAATATGGCCTTTTAGAAGAAGCAATTGTAATCCCGCTAGATGCTCATGGCAGCCTCTTTAACGCTGCTAGTGCAGATTCGATAGTAAGTGAAGCCGTCACGCTTCAGCGTGGCGATTTACTACTTATTACCTGTAATCCCGAAACGCGCACATTGCAATTCTATATCATCGAAGTGAAATGGCGCTCGGATTTAGGTGATTTTTCTGACTATATGAGTTTGCGCCAAGATATTGAAGGCCAACTGACAAATAGCGAAAAGGTGCTGCGCCAGCACTTTGACACCCAACTACAATCTGTTGATCGCCTTGACCGCCAAATCAAAACAAAGGAACTTATCTCCCTACTTGGATTTTATCTAGAACGTTCCCGCCGTTATGGGCTGATCAGTGAGACTACTGCCCCCATTCTTCGTGATTTTATCCAGGATTTAGATCGCGGTTATCGCCTTAGTTGCGTTGGTGCAGCTCTTATCTTCGATTACACATATGAAGGCTTATCAAGCGAGGAAGAACATGCTGGGCTTGTGTTCCATCGGGTTGGGCATGATTACATCAGACGCTTACTCGATAACGGTTTGCGCCGTCAATCCTTGTTGGAAAAACAAGCTGAAGAAAAACCGGTCACGGTTGAAGAATCTGAACAGAAAATTGAAGAAGCGCAACGCATTAAGGAAGATACGACGATGAGCCGTGACCCATCGTACAATCGTGTTCGCACCTACTTTCCTATCACAAAATTGCAACCAGCTTCAGAAGATGACGCACAACTTGCCCAACCTGACTTGGATGTTGAAACCCCTGAATCAACGCCAAGTATTGAAGCTGAAGTAATTGAAGAAATTGAAGAACAGAAAGAAGTTGAACCGGAACCAGGCATTTCAACACCGGCCATCGAATCAAATATAAAAGAAGATGAACAACCGCCTGAACCAGTTGAGATTGCTCAACCTGATACGGAGATAAAAGAAGATACGGCCGTTGTTCCTGAGCCTGAACCTGAACACGAGGATGTTGCGGATGAAACGGCCGTTGAAGTAACTCCTGAGCCAACGCCTGTCCCACCATCAAAAGAGCCAGAACAAGAACTGGCTGAAGAACTACCAATACCAACCTGTGATGTTCTGCTTGGTTTGGAAAGTATGCAATTGGATCAGTTTGGTGTTCTTGGGAAAGCGGGCGGCAAATTTGTTGGCCTCGATCTGAATGGTACAAACACGATCAGTTTATTTGGTGTCCAGGGGGGTGGTAAATCTTATACATTAGGTACGGTTGTTGAAATGGCAACTCAATCATTCCCACACGTCAACCGCCTACCTTCCCCACTGGCTACCGTTATTTTCCACTATCACGAAAGCCAAGACTACGCCCCGGAATTTGTTTCTATGGTTGCCGCCAACAGTGATGAAGCCCAAAAGAATGCTTTGCAGCAAGAATATGGTGCCCAACCAGGTGCACTAGAAGATGTGTTATTGCTCACTTCACCAGACAAAATCGCCGAGCGCAAAGCGGAATTCCCAGATGTCCAGGTTGAACCAATCTTCTTCAGCTCTAACGAGCTTTCTATCAAAGATTGGCGCTTTCTGATGGGTGCTATGGGCAATCAAATGTACATGAAACAAATCAACCTCATTATGCGCCAGCTTCGTAACAAATTAACATTGGAGACGTTGCAACAAGAGGTTGAAAACTCAGCATTAACCGACAGTCAAAAGTCCATTGCCCAGGTTCGTTTAACCTTTGCCGCTGAATTCATCAATGACAATATTCGCCTGGCTGAAAAACTAAAACCCGGCAGACTGATCATTGTTGACTTGCGAGATGAGTTCATTGAAAAAGATGAAGCGTTGGGTTTGTTCGTTGTCATGCTCAATATCTTTGCCAATGCTGGCCGAGACGAAAATTACAACAAGCTGATCGTCTTCGATGAAGCCCATAAATATATGGATAACCGCGACTTAACCAGCCACATCGTTGATGTCATCCGCCAAATGCGGCATCAAGGCGTTTCTTTGCTGATCGCATCACAAGATCCACCATCCCTTCCCAATGAAATCATCGAACTATCGTCACTCGTCATTATGCACCGCTTTAATTCACCACAGTGGTTAAAGCACGTCCAGCGCTCGATCACGGCCTTGGCTGATTTAACCCCAGCACAGCTATCTGCCCTCCGGCCTGGCGATGCTTACGTCTGGGCGACAAAAGCAACCGAGCGCGTATTTAATCAAAAGGCAGTTAAGATGCGTTTCCGGCCACGTGTTACACAACACGGTGGTGGTACAAAAACGGCCGTTTAATATTGACTTCTCAAGTAAAGTTGATAGATGGTTAACTGCCGTTATTTAACAGCTTTCTGGAGTCATAAACCATGAGACTCATTTCTTGGAAAACCATCTTACGCTTCATTGCCCTTCTGTCTCTGCTAGTTGCTATCGGTTGGGCTTACTTTGAACCCGGTTTTGAGCCTGTACTTGCCATCTTGGGCGCAGTCGCAGCGTTTATCACATCCTTTTTTGTGGACGATGCTCCTTTGGGCAATTCTCAGTTACCATCTGAAGTTACACTATTCGAGGCTGTATGTGGTGACAACGGGGTAGATTTAGCTAACCAACGTCTGCGCGTGTCAGCTGCATTTGGTGCCTATTTCACTAGCTTGCTTGAACGAGGCCAAAGCTATCTCACATTATCAGGCCAGGTGGATTGTCCTATCCGTAAAGGGCAAGAAGGGCTGCCGCCAATCCAGCGGCTTTTTTGGCATTTACAAAACCCTAAAGGCCCCCGCTTATTTATTTTGGCAGCCGAAGCCGGTATGGGTAAAAGTACCTTAGCCGCCAAACTGGTACGTTGTCTCTATGAACAAGAATCCATAGACATGATTCTGGGAGACAGTGCCAAGAGCGAACACATAGATCCTGCCTCTGGACTGCTACACACATATTCCCCTGGTTATCAAACTGCCTCATCTTTTTACCAACGCTTGTGCACTCAATTAGGTGTACCTTATGAAAATGACAAACTGGCATTATCAGATATTCGTCGTCGTTTGGTAAATCGTCGCGCTGTTATCGTTGTTGACAATTTGGAGACAGTGACTCGTGACGATGAACTTTTGCAAGCATTGTTACAAATAACTGGGAGAGATATCCGTGTTGTGGTTACAACACGCAAAGTTACCGGCCTAAGTACGCTAGATAATCAACATTTGCTCGTTCGCCTTAATCAATTACAACGACCAGAAATCGTCAGTGAATTTCTTCGATGGCATATTCAGCAATATCAGGATACCCATCCTGATTTATCCGGACTACAAAGTGACATGGCTGATAAGAAAAAGATAGCTTGGCTTGTTGAAAAAAGCGGCGGCATCCCTTTATTGATGCAACTTCTGATAAGTGATGTAGCTCGTTCAAGCTGGGAACAAATGCGCCAATTGCCAACTCTCTTTGGAACGGAATTGCTTGATTTCCTGTACGAAGCCCGTTGGCAAGAACTCAAAATGCTTGGACAGACGGGTTTATTAGCACAGGAGCTACTGCTATGGCTAAAACAAGCACAATATGATAATCGGAAAATTACCGCCAAACGTTTATTGGAATGGGCAAGGGAAAAAGATAAAGAAGATGACCTCAATGCGGCGCTAATTCTCCTCCATGAACGCTTTCTAATTGTGAACAGCGATCAGAACAAAGGAAATTACGCAATCTTCCCCAGTCTCTCCGAGTTCTTGCAAAAACAAAGTTAAGAAGCATTTTTATGGCAACTGAAATTGATTGGGCTGTTCTCAAGGCTTTATCCGAAACGGCTACCCAAAGTGGCGAAGGACCAGGTGCTGTTCCAGATGCACAGTGGGTGCAACTTC
>JAGRDI010000085.1 GCA_020432765.1 Anaerolineales bacterium
AATGACCAACACAGTGGATTCCCGCATTCACGGGAATGACACTCGAGTGCAGAGGCTGCACACCCCTCATTTAATTCATAATCTGTGTCAATCGCCGTCATTGTCATTGAATGTGAGTGTCACGCCTAGATGATTGGCCATATCTGCCTTAAATAAGACAAGCAGTTGATTCACTTCGTCGATGGCAGTTTCCACGGCTGGCAGGTCGGATTCTACTGAAGTGGCCAGGGGTTGGTCAAGCGCTTTTAAAGCCGCTATTGTGACATCGAACTGGGCATTGATTGCATCTGATAAACGGCCGTTTTCGTATTCAGCATCCAAATAATCGAGGTAATCATCAAAACCGGCGGCATCATTGCCATTGAAGATGACCTGCATCTCTGCGAGCGTGGCATTGATGCGCGGCAATGATTGCTGTGCATACAGTGATTCCACAAGATCGGGGCGTACTGCCCCATTGGAACGCTTCCCTGCTGGTTTACCCAAACGCGAGGTGACGATTTCTTCGAGATCGGCGACCATTTGGTTAAACAACATATTCATTGACCCTTGCAACTCACCACCATCCATGTCGGCTGCTATGAATGCCTGCGCATAATTGTCTCCTTCAGCTGACCAAATTGCTGCCAATTCATCACCGTGTTGGCGTGCATTTTGCGCCAGGGTCACGATCAACTCACGTCGCCTGTCAGCATTTTCAGCATTGATAAACGCTGCCAGAACTGCATCATTGCCACCAACTGGATCGAAAAGGAGATACTCCAGGGCTCCCAGACCGACTGAACTGGAACCAATCGACTCCAGATATTCATTCGTAATCGGTTGATCACCCGCGATAATGTTTTCATCAATGAATTTGATGCGTGGCGGGCGATTATCAAGGCGATGGTGGAGCAGGCTGTCATCAACTAGCCCAATGCGAAACGATAACAGCGCCATTCGTGCCAGGCTCGCAGTGCGCCATACATCTTGTACGGCCGTTAACGTATCAGGCGTTGGATCAGCCGAAAAAGCCTGTGCTGCCAATTCAAGATCCGCCAGTGCGTCAGCAAACTCATCATGGGCAGGCACGATAATTTGCATGGTAATGTTTTCCAACATGGCTTTGCGATTGAAACCATCGTCGGGTCTGACCGTCGGCGCTGCTTCGGCCGTATCCATCGAACTACAAGCTGCCATCCCTATGATCAATAGAAAGGCAAGCACAAAAACTTTAATAATTCTGAACATATTAGTTATAGTGATCCCAAAAAAGCGAGCAGTGCATCACGTTCGTCAGCCTGTAATTTGGAAAAAGTATCCCTGGCCGCCTCAGCCTCACCGCCATGCCATAAAATTGCTTCAAGTAAATTGCGTGCACGGCCATCATGCAGCAGTAGTGTATGGCCGTTGACGGTCTCGATCAGACCAATGCCCCACAGCGGCGGTGTGCGCCACTCGCTGCCAGTTGCCTGAAAATCAGGACGGCCGTCTGCCAATCCTGCGCCCATATCATGCAGCAACAAATCAGTGTATGGGCGAATCGTTTGCTGTGACAATGCGGGAATAGTTGGGTGTATACCGGTTTCCAACTCGGCTACATGACATTTCGAGCAACCAATTTCTGCGAACAAATCCTTGCCTTGTACGATCTGTGGATCGTCCCAATTGCGCTGTGCCGGCACGGCCAATGAACTGGCATAAAGCACAACTTTCAGAAAATCATCTGAATCGATTTCTGGTCTTCCACCGTTGGCAGCAGCTTGGCAATCCAGTTGGGCGTCAGTGCAATTTTCATCAGGAAACAAGGGAGTCGTGATGCCAATATCACCCAGAAATGCATCGGCTGTTTGTTGTAAAACGGTGGGCTGGTTGGCTTTCCAGCCGAAACGGCCGATTGCCATTTGATTGTTAAACGCATCCCATACCATATTGGGACGTCCTGAAATGCCGTCACCATCACGGTCGGTTGGGTCAGCTATTGTGTTTAACGTTTCTTCCGGCACGGCTTCGAGCAAACCCATGCCAATCATCTGGTTGGCAACGCGTGGTGAAATCATCATTTCTGGGTGCATTTCTCCATAGCTAAGATCGTTGAATGTATAAGTTGGCTGGCGCAGCATCACGATTTCTCCATCTGGAAAAGTAAACGGTGTCTCTGCGTAGGTAATCTGAAATGCCCCTTCAGGTTTTATTCCCATGATTGCCTCATCCTGCAACTGACCACCATAGTTTGGCTCTACGGCTGCAGCGCCGTGCATGTCGCTGCCCGGCACACTCAACCGCAGCAAAAAACCGGTCGGTGCTTCGCTATCGAATTCAGGCGGGCGGCCACGGCCGTCTTTGAAGTGACAACTGGCACAGGAGCGTGCATTGAAAAACGGCCCTAACCCATCCCGTGCAGTTGTGGATGCGGGTGCTGTGACCCAATTTTGATTAAAAAAGGAGTTACCCACAAAAAAGAGCAGCTCCTGATTGCGTTCAAGACCGGGAACGGGTAGGCTAAAGGCGTTGGGAGTTGTATCAAACACGGTGGTCTGCCCGCCAGACAATGCTTCATTTGTTAACGTATCCGAGTCAGTACGCCTGTCTGCCGGTCCGCACCCAACGCACATGAGCATAACAGGAATCAAAATAAGCACCCAACGCAATCGCTGTGGTTTAAGTAGATTGCACATTAATTTTGACGGGGCTGCATAAACGTTTTTTGCTGTTCGCTGCGCGGCCACATTTATTGCATAGGTGAGTTGGCTGGTTGACGCACGTCATATAGACTGTAATTTCACGCTTGAGTGATTTTTTCAGCTTGCATAATTCTTTCATGTTGTCTACCCAGGTAAATTCGTGTTGATAGAGAGTCCTAAAATATTAGCGACTTCGGCAAATTTATCACCCAGATCTTGTAACGCATTAACGGAAGCCAACACCATTGGACGTTGATCGGCAACTACGATGGCTTGATCAAACGGGATGGGAATCGATTGTGTGCTTTCTGTTGCGGCGTTTGCCAGTGCCAAGAGTTCAGCTGCGAGTTCTTCGTCCATCTGCGCCACCAAATCTGCCAATGATGCGCCGCTGATTTCAGATCCATCAGTGCGTACATAGCTGCCAGTGTAGACATTGTAGATGCCCTGCGCGTTATTTATGATATCGCGGTGTGTATTATCACTAAAGCAAGAGTGCTCATCTTCCTGATCCTGATTGTCATAGGCAACGAAAATGCGCTCACCGGCCAGTTCAGATTTGCTCAACACGCCTAAACTTGTCAGCATTTGTTGGATGGCAATGTCAGGTGTTTGCGTCACAAACGAAGCGCGATAGTTGTCATTGTTGTCAGGTGCCCATGCATCAACGAGATCGCTGAGATGACTGACAAGCAGATCAGAT
>JAGRDI010000086.1:0-886 GCA_020432765.1 Anaerolineales bacterium
ACAACTTGCCGCTCAACTCAAAGAAGTCGAGTCACAATTAGACGCAGTCACTGAACGTTGGTTCGAGCTTTCCGAAATCGCTGCTAACACAGTCTAGCCTAGAAAAATTAGAAAAGATGGCTCTTTGGGAACTCGTGGGGGTTTGCCATATTGCGTCACCTCTCCCTGAAATCCTGAAGACCCGAAAAGATTTGCTATAAATGATATAAATTCAAGCCGTTTTAATTCAAGCGAATAATGAAATTCGTGGCGAAAATTTCTGTACATAAACAAAAACTTTATTGATGTGTGAGCACCTCATCAATATTCGTGACAAAACTCACCCCATACCGGTGTCAATTGGCATATTTTCCCAATCCAACTATCGGCTATGCTATACAAGAAAATTAACCACAGAGAATCAAAATCAGGGATTATAAGGATTAAAATCCCCCAATCCTTGACCACTTTCAGGAAAAAGAAAACCATGATTACAAAAATAAATCACATCGCCATTGTCATACCAGAACTAGAAGAGGGCATGGGCTTTTGGGTAAATGCTCTGGGCCTAAACGTTAAAAAAACAGAATCCGTACCAGAACAGCAAGTCGACATTGCCTTTTTGCCCGTGGGCGAAAGTAATATCGAATTGCTTGCACCAACAGATACAGAGAGCGGTGTTGCAAAATATTTGGATAAACGTGGGCCTGGCTTACACCATATTTGTTTAGAGGTTGAAGATATTGATACAGTTCTCGACCGCCTAAAAACCGCGTCTGTTCCTCTTATAGACGAAGAACCTAGAGACGGTGGTCATGGCAAAAAGCTGGCCTTTATCCACCCGAAAGGTACTGGCGGGGTACTGGTAGAACTGTACCAACTCCCATAAGAAAACAAAAAGGACTGG
>JAGRDI010000086.1:930-14414 GCA_020432765.1 Anaerolineales bacterium
TGTACAAAAAAATCGGACAGTGCCCGGGTCGAGGGGGGGGTGGACACTGTCCTAGGCTTAGTTAGGGTTGTTCCAGTCGCGTTTCTCTCGTGCCAGTTTTTGGGGGGAGGAGTTCCTCTTAACCTAACCTTGCTTAAAGACAAGCTTAACATATTTTTGAAATGCCGTCTAATATTTCTCATTATTTGCGTATTTGAATGCGTTAATAAGCCGTGAAGATTTATTTCGTTTCAAACCTACACATTAGTCAGTCAGAATAGCCAAACAATTGCAGCCAAGCATCTAAATCGTCAGGAGTGATTTTATCAGCGCCGGACTTCAGCTCATCAGCAGATGGTGTTTTCTTTTTGGTATTTTGAGCTGCTGATTTGGGTGGGGATATAGGTTTTTGAGATGATTGTTTGGGGGCTGGTTCGGGAACAGGTCCAAACATTTCTAAGTATTCCGCTATCTCGGCAGCGCTAATAGCCGGATCAACGGCCGTTTCCAAATCTTCAACTTGTGGTGATTTTACTTGACGCTCTGATTGTTCTTGCAGCAAGCGTTTAACAAACGTTTCCGAACGCCAAAATTTCATTTTGCGTGCTTGTGCTGCCTTAATAATCTGTTGGTCACTCGTGACTAAAATATATTCAGCCGGGTTTGTGATCCGCTTGATGCGTTGAATCAGCAAGTGATCGGCCGTTTTGCCATGCGTCGCAAATGTCACCTGCACATCAGGAGTAGACAAATTTCGTTCGCGGCCCCCTGGTAAACCGCCATCAAAATACAAGATGATTTTGCGCTGACGCCTTATTGCTGCCCAGCCGCGCAGCTTCAAAACTAACTTGACCTCATCATTGGGATCGGTCAGTTCGATATCAGGCAGTTTGGCAATAAGGTTATGACCGTCAATTAAATACAGCATTATTGGATAATATCAAGCTTAGCAAAGGACGCACTCAATCGCTTCAAACCCACATCGGCAAAGGCGACTGTGACTTCTTCATCGTCACCGGTCATTTTTGACTCGATAACAACGCCATCACCAAAACGGCCGTGGTTTACGCGCATACCAGCACGATATTGAGGGCCGCGCTTTGTTTCAGCAGTTCCTTGGGCAAACGGGTCTGGCTCTAAATGACGCGGACGTGGGCGTTGAGATGGGGATTGGAAACGGCCGCTGCCACCATCAGCAGACCAACGCGTAGACGATTGTGGTTTTGACCATGTCGTATCCGTTTGCCAACTGCTGACACGTTTCTTGCTTTTCTCACGCTTGACAGCGCTGCTATCACCATCAGTCAATGCCTCGGGAATATCGCCCAAGAAACGGGACGGTACACTCACTGCTGAATCGCCATAGAACGTACGCCGGAAAGCGTGTGAAATATACACACGATCTTTGGCGCGGGTAATGCCCACATAAAAAAGGCGGCGCTCTTCGGCCAACTCCTCAGCTTCATCCAATGAACGGCTGTGTGGCAGCAGACCATCTTCTAAACCGGTCAAGAACACGATGGGGAATTCTAACCCCTTGGCTGCATGCAATGTGAGCAAAGTTGTTGCATTGGGTGCCTCATCCAGATTATCAGTCTCAGAAACCAAAGCGACTTGCTCCAAAAATTCGCCCAAATTCATGTCGGCACCTTCAGCGGCCACATTACGAAATTCCATCACATTGCCCCAACGTTCTTCCCCTTCTTCCGTGCCATCATCCAAATGCATACGAAAATGGGTCTGTTCTAAAACAACGTCCAGTAACTCTGCCACCGGCACTTGATCGCGTAATACGATCCAGGCATTTAACATGCTGCCAAACGTACTCAATGCTTTTAAGGCACGATTTTTGAATGGGTGTTGAGCATCGGCATCTGTCGCCAGTCGAATCAGTGCCTCTGCTGGCTGCAAATTGTTGTATGCTGCCCAAGCTTGCAAGGCTTGGCGTGATTTGGCGCCAATGCCACGCGTTGGCACATTTAAGATACGCCCCAGACTGACAGCATCGGCAGGGTTGTGGATCAGGCGCAAATAGGCAATGGTGTCCTTGACTTCGCGTCGCTTATAAAACTCCGTTGCTCCGACCACACGATAGGGTAATCCAACCCGCAAAAAAGCTTCTTCCAAGACACGAGATTGTGCATTGGTGCGGTACATAACTGCCATATCTCCACCGGAATAACCCTCCAAAATTAAATTTTCGATGCTGTCCATCACAAATTGGGCTTCTTCGCGTTCATTATACGCCTCACGCACGGTGATGAGGCTACCACCCTGCCGCAAAGTAAATAGTTCTTTGTGTACGCGCTGTGGATTGCGCTTAATGACCGCCTTGGCCGCATCGAGTATGATTTGTGTTGACCGGTAATTTTGCTCGAGCAAAATCTGTTCGGCATCGGGATATTGTTCACGGAATCGCTGAATATTGCGGAAGTCAGCCCCGCGCCATTTGTAGATCGATTGGTCGGAATCACCTACAGCAAAGATATTATGGTGTACACCTGCCAATTGACGCAACAGCGTGTATTGAGTCGTGTTAGTGTCCTGAAATTCATCGACCAAAATGTGTTCGTAGCGTTCTTGGTATTGCAACAATATGTCGGCGTGCTCTTGAAATAGCAGCACCGTGTTCATCAACAAATCATCAAAGTCCATCGCGTTATTAGCTTGCAAAAGCGCCTGATACTGGGTGTAGACACGGCGCGTAACTTCAGAGATGTAGTTGGTAGCGGCATAAATTTCGGGGGTAATCAACTCATTTTTGGCATTACTGATGCCGTTGAGCATTTTGTATGGAGGGAATTTTTTATCGTCCAGGTTCAAATCTTTGAGAGCCTGTTTGACGACTTGGAGTTGGTCGGCAGAATCAAAAATGACAAAATCTTTGTCATAATAGGTGAGGTGTTGGCTCTCGCGGCGCAGGATACGCGCACAAATGGAGTGGAATGTACCCATTGTCAAGCCACGCGGCTGTCCGTCGAGGATGTTTTCAATGCGTTGGCGCATTTCGCGGGCGGCTTTGTTGGTAAAGGTAACAGCCAGGATATTCCACGGCCGTATCCGTAAATCTTGAATCAAATAAGCAATGCGATGGGTGAGTACTCGTGTTTTGCCACTGCCGGGGCCAGCTAAAACGAGTATGGGGCCGGGTTTTGCAGTAACGGCCGTCTGTTGGGCAGTATTTAAGCCTGCGATCAAATCCATAGTAATCATCTAAAAATAACTTCCCGTTTTGGCTTGTAGTAACCGCTTTAGCGGTCTGGACGGCTAAAGCCGCCACTACGAACTTATTTATGGACAGTTACATAATATCCTGTGTGAATGCAGATTTCGGACTGCGGAATATACGTTAGCAACCTGCGAAATCCATAGTTTAGCTGCTTTGTTAGTGCCCAGGAGGCGCGGTGGATTATAACACTTTCGACGCTTTTCAGGAATGGTGAGCAAAGCGACCAGGCTGCAAAGTAAGCTTTCACCCTACAATTTTGTCATCCTTTCATAGTATATGACCCTGTTTGCTGCCGCAAATACCACGTAATTGTCACCAATACAAGCACCGTCCCCATAAGCTGCCAGAGTGAAGTCAGACGTTCGTCAAGCAGCAGGGCAGCCAACACCAGGGCGCTAATGAGCCGCCAAGCCATTGTGCTGCTGACCAAGGCAGAGCCTAAATGACGAATTGCACCAATTTGCAAAATGTTGGAAGCGGCAAAAACGCCAATCACCAAAGCGGCAAAAACAAGCCAATCTTTAGGGCTGTTGTTTGCCCATTGGCTCCAATCTTCACCCGTAAGAAAGCTAAGTACAAGCCCACTGAGTCCTAGCGCCAGAAGTTGGGCGAATAATAGGGTTTCGCCGTTGATATGATGACGTGCTGTACGGCGCACGGCGATCATATACAAGGCCAATAAAAATGCGCTTACAGTTGCCAAACCAACACCCAGCCAATCAGAGCTTGTGAATCCGCCGGCGGCATTGTCACCGCTAAAACTACCACTCATCATCAAACCGGCTCCGATAAAACATAAGACAATCGCACGCCCGGTGTAACGTGGTAGGTGTTCGTGGAATACGGCCGTACTTAACACGGCCACAATAAATGGGGTCATTTGGGTGATCAACTGTACATAAATCGATAGGGTAAAACGGGGTGCCAGGAAGTTCGATAAGCCACGACCAACTACAATCAGTACAAACAGCCATAAAGCGGGGGAGCGCAGGGCACGGCCGTTTAAATTAGGCAAAATCAAAAAACTCAACAAAAGCAGCGCCAATAAATTGCCCATTGCTACCAACGACATACTGGGCAAATCGCTGACAGTCTGCAAATAACGTGCTAGCACAGGGTAAGCACCCCAACCAGTTTGAGCGATTAACGTCGCCGCAACCCACGGCCAGGGATTTGTCTGTGCCTTCATATAACACTGGATGATAGCTGGTTTGTAGCTAGTCAGCTAGTCAGCTAGTCAGCAAATCAGCTAAAAACTGACCGGCTAAAATGTTGACCGGCTGATAGCTCATCTTTCTTGACGTGGAAACGGCCGTCTGTTAGAATCTCGCACTGTCTGCCCCATTCGTCTAGCGGCCCAGGACACGGCCCTCTCAAGGCTGAAACAGGAGTTCGAGTCTCCTATGGGGCATCGTTAAAAGCTTCATCTAAATGGATGAGGCTTTTTGTTTAGGCAGCAAATCTGCCTGTTAAGTTTAGTGGCTTGACAGAAGGAAATGATCAATAACCGGACACTGGCGTTTTTATTTTACCAGAGGAGACTTGTCAGGTTTTATGATCAATTTGCTTCCATTCGCCAGACTCCAATAACTAATATAATGCATACACATCACCAATATAATTCTTACGCAACACATTTAACCTGTTGAAAGATGTTGCGGTATTCTACTGCAAAACATCAAATCAGAAATAAAAACACCAAATAGGTGATAGAAAATTTCAACAGGAGTGCATAAAGATATGAACAAAATTCTAGGTATCGACTTAGGAACAACAAATTCAGTTGTAGCTGTCATGGAAGGTGGCGAACCTACAGTTATCAGCACAGCTGAGGGTGGTCGCTTAACCCCCTCCATGGTCGCATTTAACAAAAACGGTGAACGTTTAGTCGGCCAAACTGCGAAACGGCAAGCAACCATTAACTCGGAGAACACTATTTTCTCTGTCAAACGCTTTATCGGCCGTCACTATGACGATGCGGAAACAACCGAAGATCGCGGCCGTTTACCCTATAAAATTGAAAAAGGGCCCCAGAATGACATTCGGGTAAGTATCCCTATCAAAAACCGTGCCTATTCACCGCAAGAGATCTCGGCCATGATCTTGGGCAAAATGAAGAAGGATGCTGAAGATTTCTTGGGTGAACCGATCAGTAAAGCGGTTATCACCGTCCCTGCATATTTCAATGACAGCCAACGCCAGGCCACAAAAGATGCCGGTAAGATCGCCGGTTTAGAGGTCATGCGCATCATCAATGAACCCACAGCGGCGGCGCTGGCTTATGGCTTGGATAAGAAAAAAGATGAAACCATTCTTGTCTTTGATCTCGGCGGCGGCACATTTGATGTTTCGGTTTTGGAAGTCAGCGACGGCCTGATCGAAGTACAATCAACAAATGGTGATACGCATTTGGGTGGCGATGACTGGGATTTGGCGATTTTGGATTGGATCACAGCCGAATTCCTGCGCGACCAGGGCATTGATTTGAAGAGAGACCGTCAGGCGTTGCAGCGTGTGCGTGAGGCGGCTGAAAAAGCCAAAGTTGAACTGTCAACCGTCATGCAGACCGAAATCAATCTGCCCTTCATCACTGCTGATGCAAATGGTCCCAAACATTTACAAATGACCTTGAGCCGTGCCAAATTTGAACAACTCACCACAGGGCTGTTACAACGGATCGAAGGGCCGCTGAAACGTGCCTTGCAGGATGCGGGTATTGAAACCACAGAATTGGATGAGGTTGTTCTGGTGGGCGGTTCGACACGTATGCCGATGGTGCAAGAGCTGGTGCAAAAGCTTACGGGCAAAGAACTGAACAAAAGCGTGAACCCGGATGAGGTTGTGGCTTTGGGTGCTGCTTTGCAAGGTGGTGTATTGGCCGGTGATGTGAAAGATGTTTTGCTGCTCGATGTGACCCCCTTAAGTCTAGGACTGGAAACATTGGGTGGTGTGATGACAGCGCTTATTCCGCGCAATACTACGATTCCTACCCGTAAATCCGAAGTGTTTTCCACGGCTGAAGATTCGCAAACGGCCGTTGACATCCATGTTTTGCAGGGCGAACGACCAATGGCTTCTGATAACAATGCGCTGGGCGTTTTCCGCTTAGACGGCATTCCGCCGGCACCCCGCGGCATCCCGCAAATAGAGGTGACGTTTGACATCGATGCCAACGGTATTTTGAATGTGAATGCCAAAGATAGAGCGACCGGCAAAGAGCAGGCAATCACGATTACGGCCAGCACAAATCTGAGCGACAGTGACATTGACCGTATGGTGAGTGAAGCTGAACGCAACGCGGCCGAAGACCAAAAACGACGCGAACTCATCGAAGCACGCAATACGGCCGATCAGGTTATTTATCAGACTGAAAAGAGCTTGAACGGATTGAACGGACAGGTTCCGGCGACAACGCGTACAGAAGTCGAGCAGCAAATCGCCGATCTGCGTACTGCACTGCAAGGCGATGACGCGGAGCACATTAAACAGCTTACAGCTGCCGTGCAGCAAGCGGCAATGGCTGTCGGGCAGGCTGCTTACCAACAAGATGGCTCAGCAGGTGCTAACGGCAGTTCCGCCGGCACACCCAACCCGGATGAAGATATTGTCGAAGGCGAGTTTGAAGCGGCATAACAGCCACCTGTTTTTTTGATTCGTTTCTCCTTATGCAAAAACGGCCGTTCGTGAAGAACGGCCGTTTTTGCATTCAGGCTAATTATTTGTTTTGAGCAATCTAAGTTATCTCAATTTTAACAGAAAATATGTTATGGTAACTTTGGAAGACATTGTGCCGGGATGTCAATCGGCTAAGAAACGGCCGCTGCCATCCCATCCACATCTACTAAAAAAGACATACTCTTTGAATTCACGCGACTAGAAATTCAAAGGGTATGTTAGTGGGGATTTACGGCCGTATTACAACCGGCAGCATCATCCTCTCCAATGGCGGCTCACCAGGAGACTGAACTCCCGCCCAAAAACCACCTTCGATTACACTATAGTAATCAAGGTCCCCAATCAAAACATGTTGCTTCACACCATGCTTTTGCATCATTGTTTGGATCGGCAAGTGCTACCGCTAACCGCCACCGGTTGCTACTTATAGTAATAGTACAGCCTGCTGCTTCATTAGAAGAGTCCGTATCTTCTACAATGACCTTTGTCAAGGAACAGATGCTGGTGCTAGAGCTAGTCATGAGTTCAGGCGATCCAAAGACAGCTGTATATTGGCTTGTACTGAATCCATGAATGGTAACGGGGCTTGAATTCACGGGTTTGACGTTCTCCTCAAAAGGAATAGCATCTTCATAAGCGTATGCAACAACTGTTCCCAATATGAGCATGAACATGATACTTATTACCGCTTTG
This sequence comes from Anaerolineales bacterium, assembly GCA_020432765.1. GTDB lineage: Bacteria > Chloroflexota > Anaerolineae > Promineifilales > Promineifilaceae > JAACFF01. Next base: position 8,507 of record JAGRDI010000086.1, read on the forward strand.
TAATATTTCATGGCGAAGTTCTCCTTTATAGTGCGCTCATAAGCTGATTCGCTTACGATTAACTTCCCTTGATTCTATTAAAACTAATTCACCAGTGATCTTCAAAACATTTACCGATGTTCGTTTTGCTGTTAAGGTTTTCTGTAAACGATAGTGTGAAATCCAAAAAGCCTGTGTGGATGCCTTAAGGTTGTTTCACAACCGGCAGCATCACCCTCTCCAATGGCGGCTCTCCAGGAGACACAACCCCTGCCCAAAAACCACCTTCCACTGCATATCCGCCCCCTGACATGGCGCTGCCACCAGCTTGTCCCGACGTGCCCCCCACAACATAATCCCCACCCCTAGTTGTAGCGCCTCCGCTTCCAACAACTGACCAGGCCAACTGCACAGCACCTGATTCTTCTTGCCGCGCAGAAGCTTGCCAGACAAGAGTGCCAACCATCGTGATGATTAATAATATAGCAACGATCGTATTCTTATTATTTAGTTGTATCACCATCCTTCTAATGAAAATGGTTACATTAGCAACTAGCTGAGTAGCAAATACTATCATTTTTTGCATCATCCTACCTCAATTTCCTAACACAACGTTTCCTAACGGTGCATCTAGAATTAATTCCTTGTTATAGGTTCCAACTGCATAATAGTTTCCAGGTTGAATAAACAGAGTGCCACCGGTAGGTGTGTGAGTTGTTCCATCAGAAAAAATGCGATAAGGGTCTGAGAAAGAACCATTTTGCGATCCGGTATTTGTCCTGTCAACAAAACGCCAGTTGGGTTGTCTGTACAATAGAGAGACAGTAAGAGAATCTAAGTCGCTTAGGCGAACTCTCTGACCAATTTGATTTTGCCAGGCTTGATTTGGTGGGGAGACGGTGATAGTAGTATTTGGCGGACAGGCACTTACTGCAAAAGCACATTGACCATAATGCATGACTGAATCAAAATCATAGGTATCAGCATCGCTAAGGCCATAATCCCGCTTGGGATAGACATCCACAGCTGATCTGATCTGAAAATTGTGTAGATTATCAGGGTCTATGTTATCCGGATTTATTTCAATATAGTGGTCGCGATCTGGACGGCTCTGTTCATGCCAGAATCCCAATGCATGCATCAATTCATGTACCATAACAAAGTTTGTATTCCAGCTAACGATGTTAACTATTTGGTCGCCACCCACCATACCAACCGCTGAACTATTTCTTGGGCACGGTTCGGGTGGACTACCACACATATCGTTTGTCGAATTGCGGATTGTTATGAAATTTGTTTGTGAAGTCCGTGGAACAAAAGTTACATTAGCAACAGCTTCAAGATCACCCATAGCAGACTGCATAGCATTTTGATTGGCTTGAGACACAGCATCATTTCCCGTCGTATCAAACCTAAACGGCACAGCTCCATTTGGCCAAAACTGAGTATCGCCAAAACCACCACGTGAGGATTCACCATTTTGTTCAAAAAAACTCTCAGGGACAATTATGTCACCTTCAATCACCATAAATCCAGCGGGAATGCCACCCTCCAATTCAAGTAGTTCCGGTGTTTCATCTTGGGCAAAGGACTGTGTTGTTCCCAGCCACAACATTATCACTACAAATAATAGCAAGCTTATAGCCACATATAAATGTGAAAGTATATATCTCATGATAAACCCTCCAACCTATTGCAAAGTTACCAACACTAAGACTAAACTTTGACCTTCATCGAGTTCTGTCATGGCTTTGCCGAGGATGGCGCCTTGGGCACGATTATGGTCGGTAACCTTCATGGCATGGCCGGGAGTGTTGGAGGTAGTGAGCAGGTCGCCGGGCTGGATAGCGCCGTAAGAGGCATCGGCCCAGACGTAGACACGGCCGGTGAGGGCCACAGGATATTCACCATCGGCCAGGGTGCCGTCGTGGCCCATGAGCATACCGGTCTCAACATCCCCAGCGCCGCTGATGACACCGGCTACGGTGCGATCATAGGCGGCTTCGCTCACGACCAGTTTACCGGGATTCTGTGCATCAATGGAGACTATCATACCGGCTTCTGGTTCTAAAGCTTCTTTTGCTGCACTGACATCAAATGCTTCTGATAGGTCTGAACCACCGGTTATGCGCAGCACTTTGGCTTGGGAAATGCCATCCTCTGTTACTTGAAACAAGACGTGGTTATCTTTTCCTCGGTATACTCGGAAGTAACTATTTGAGTCATCTCCATTTTCATCCAAATGAACGGTAAAGTCTCGATTAGTCACATTGACAATTGAGCTTCCATGAATGGTTCCTACAGGACCACCTAACACTAAATCTTTCCCCCAAATGCTACCGTTAGCATCGCTTGGGGTGCTGCTTGCATACAAAGCTGTGCCATTACTTGTATTCCTAAAATAGCCACCATAACCCTGACTAGAACCTGTAAAGGCATATACTGCATAATTTTTCCCTCCCCCTCTTGCCGCTGCGTGTATCGCTTGACCGCCATTTACATTACTCTGACCTACAATCGCCCTCTGTCCCGATGTTGCCAAGACTTTGAACAGATCTGGAGATCCAGCACCACTGATCAGTGCATTGGGTGATAGAGTCCTAGCTTCTGCTGAGTAACGGGCATAGGGCGCGGCCGTTACCCGCTCCCGCGGCGTTAAAGTAGCATAACTACCCGACCCTGCCGGACAGCGTACTGCTACCTGCAGCCACCGTGCTTGTCCATTAAAAGCATTCCCCCCAAACTGGTTCGAGGAATTAACAATGACAGAGAACAACCCTTCGCTCACATGTACATTTGTCTGCGCATCCACATTGCCTACCTGTGTACCGCCACTGCCTGCCTCCCAAAGCGTGAATTGAAAATCGCAGTTGCCGTTAACAGGACTGCCCCCATCTTCAATCCGCCCCTGGTAAGAGAAGCCTGTACCAACGGCCGCTTCAGGGCCGCTTGCCAAAGCAAGCTGCTCGGAAGAAACGGGACCATCCTGAATAGGCTCTACAATTTGCTCATCTGCGTATCCAGGTTCCTGGGCTGTCGGGGTGGGGTTATTCCCATCCTGCGCGACCACAACGGCCGCAACCATAACCATACCGAGTAAACAAACAATCGCCAGCAATATCCATTTTTTCATAATGAAACTCCTCATTTTCGATGCCGGGCAAAACGCTGTTTTGTCTGGCAAACAAAGTCTTGACCTACGTTTGGCAAACTCACAGGTGAAAAGAAAGCCAACCTCCTCTATAATGGGGTGGGCATTTTTCAGCCTGCTGAATAGTTCGAGATTTGACTAACCAACCGCCATCGACCATTCAATAGCCGACGCTGCCTTTGTGCCAAAAAGGTAGCATTGAATGACTCTCAAGAGTTGGTAGTGTGGTAAAAAAGAGTTACTCTCAATTTAAGGAGTGCCGAAGGGTTATAATGAGTATATCGTCGCAGCGATTTGCGCGTTTGCTAAAACAGGCGCTGAATACAATCAAAGCCCGTGAAGACAAAAACCTGGAGATCATTCAGGATGAATTGGGCCATGCTCTGGGGCGCAAAAATGGGTCGGCCGTACGTTATTGGCGCAAAGGACATATTCCGGCCGATCCTGAGGACGTTTATTTGTTGTCGCAAGCGCTGGCTGCGCGGGGCGGGCTGACCCAACACCAGGTTGAGCAGTTTTTACGCTGTACAGATTATCCCAATGCCGCCCACCAGGTGGCAGCGCAAATTTGTGAACACGAGAAGGATGTAGTGCAGGAAAGGAGTGTGTTGCTCGAATTGCAACCTTTTGTTGTTGGCCCACCGATCACTGACCCGCGCCAATTTTACGGCCGTTCCCGCGAATTAGAGCGCATTTTTAACAATTGGCAAGGCGTGCCTCTGCAAAATATTGCCCTGGTCGGCCCTCGACGCAGCGGAAAAACCTCCCTGCTGCATTATGTGCGCCACATTACCACGACGCCAACCCATAGGCTGCGCGATGGGCAGCGTGCAGATTGGTTAAAAGAGCCACAGCAGTACCGCTGGGCGGTGGTCGACTTTCAGGACCCGCGCCTGGTAAAGCCCCAATTTTTGCTGCCCCATTTGCTGCGTGAATTGGGCTTTCCAGTTCCCACTCCCTGTATCATAGAAACGTTTATGGAGGTGATGATTGATCATTTGGAGCGGCCGACGATCATTTTGATGGACGAGTTGGCGGCTGCCCTGGCAGCACCAGAGTTAGACATGGCCTTTTGGTACAGCTTGCGTGCGCTGGTTAATTCTTATGCCAACGGCCGTCTCGCCTTCCTGCTCACTTCTCACACGCCCCCATTTGAAATCGCGGCTGATGTAGGCAAACCCTCCCCGTTTTTCAACATGTTTAACCTGGTCGAGTTAGGGCCATTTGCAATGGATGAAGCCCGAGAATTAACAAACAGTTCTCCACTTCCCTTTGCCACTGAGGATGTAGAATGGATCATCAAGCACAGTGGCAGTTGGCCGGTATTGGTGCAACTATTCTGTAACGAACGTCTCTTGAGCCTCGAAAAGGGGCAGTCTGATGACAGTTGGCAACAGGCCGCGCTGCACCATGCCAAACCGTATGCATATTTACTGGAATAGCCCATGTGGTTAAAGAAGGGAAGGCGTTATCTTTTAGCTGTTTACTGCTTGTTGATTGCTTTTCTCATGTCTATTGCTGGCTGTGCCAACAAACTGACTGATGAGCACCTTGCGTTGTCGGCAGACGGGCATGGCAACGAAGCGGGGAAAATTGTCATTTGGGAGCTTGTTTTGGATGATATTGCGTGGGCCACACCGATGTTTGAGGCTGCTGCGGCTGCTTTGCATATGGAGGAGGAAATCGAAATCGTCCAGCAGCGTCTAGACCCTGGAGTTTATCTCGATCAGGTTTATTCGTCCGCTGCCGCCAAACATCCCCCCGATATCGTCTTTGGTTATGGGCCGTTAGATATAAAAAAAATGTCTGATGTGCAACTCCTATATCCGCTTGATAGCTGTTTAGAATCGTATCCAGCGTTCCAGAATATTCCTGATGAACTCTGGCATGAAGTTACCTGGCAGGATCATGTTTGGGGGTTTCCTATTGCTGTTAGACATCCGGAAACTTTGTTTTTTAATAAACGTATGTTGGCTGCAATGGGTTGGTCACCTGAAAAAATTGAACGATTACCAGATCAAATAGCTTTAGGTGAATTCACCCTCGATGATCTTTTAGATACAGCCACATTGGCAACTGAATTAGGTATAGTAGAGTCGGGATTTAGCCTGGGTGGATATGCCAGCAGCTTTTTACCCATACACCTTTTCCTGAATAGCGAGGTTGAAGGTGGCGAGGTTAAGCATACAGTTCATCAATATGCAGTTGAGCAATTATTTCGATTTCGTGAAGAAATTTACAAAAGAAATTTAGTAAAAGAGCAGTTTATTCAAGATTCTCATAATTCTTGGACAACAAGGCTACTTTTTAATGATAGTGTGGCCAACGGCCGTTTTCTTTTCTGGAAAGGTGACACGCATCTATGGAAGTTATGGTCAAATGAGTTCGCCTCCGATTTAGGTGGAGAAGATTATATGCTAGAAAATTTTGGCGTGGCCATGCTGCCTGCTGCTGATCCGAACGTACCACTAGTGACCCCGGGCATGGGTAATTATTATGCAATTTATGCTCCTGACCAGGTTGAACCGCATAATTTGGATCAAATTTGTGCGTTCTTTGCCAAAGTGGTTGCGCCGGACATAAATCAAATCCATTCATCCTTAAGTGGTCGACAAAACGTAAATGTTTTTGAGCCGGAAGACCTGCAATTTCAGTCGGACCCATACACAACTCGCACAGCACATTTGCTGGAGAAAACAAAATTTTGGGAACCGCGAAGAATATTTCCTTGGGATACAACGTATCGTTATGTTCTACGTGTAGAGTCAGGCGAATTGA
>JAGRDI010000087.1:0-6646 GCA_020432765.1 Anaerolineales bacterium
CATGTCAGGTTTCTACCACGAGCAGCGTGTGAACAAATTGATCATAAAACCTGACATGTCTCCCCTGGTAAAATAAAAACGCCAGTGTCCAGTCTATTATTGATTATCCTAAGCGATTTAGTTCTTCTTGCACAACAGTGTCATCCAAGCGTTTAAATAGTGGTTTGGGATTGGGTAATTTGCGGCCGATGGGAATTTCGCTGCGCTGCCAGGTGCCAACGGCCGTTGCTCCTTTATAAGTCAAACCTGCATGGCTGCGTGTAGTTTCTGCATAGGTTTCCACAACTTGTTCACCAAATAATTCGCCTGCTTCGCCCAACATAATATGCAGTTGTTGGCTGCTGAAGGGCAAAATGGGTGCCCATAAGATTTTGAGTCCGCTGATGGCCTGGATGGCTGTATAGATTGAGCGTGCGGTTGCTTCTATATCATTATTTGCAGTTGTCCAGGGGCTGGTTTCTTCCAGGTATTGGTTGACCAGAGTCGAAAGCCGCAGACATTCTTGCACAGCTGCACGGAATTTACAGCCGTCATATAAAGCCGCAACACTGTCAAAACCAGCATCAATCGCTGCCAGTAATTGTGTGTCGCGTGCGCTTAATTCACCCGGATCAGGCACGACAGCTTTGAAATAACGTTTGTGCATATTTAAAACGCGGTTGACCAAATTGCCCCAATTGGCGACCAGTTCCTTGTTGTTGCGATCTACAAACCCCTGCCAACTCCAATCGCTGTCCCGTGCCTCAGGCATAGCGACCGTCAAATAATAGCGTAATGGATCAGGATCATACCGTTCCAGTGCATCCAACATCCAAACTGCCCATTTGCGGCTGCCGCTGATTTTGCGGCCTTCCATATTCATGAACTCGTTGGCGGGCACATCATAAGGTAAATTGAGATGTGCCTGATGTTCATCTGAGTAAAGACCTTTGGCACCCAATAGTTGTGCCGGCCAGAAAATAGCATGAAACGGAATATTGTCTTTGCCGATGAAATAAACTGTGCGTGCGGCTGGGTTTTGCCACCACTCCCGCCAGGCATCGGGGTTGCCGCTGTTCTTGGCCCACTCTATAGAGGCTGAAAGATAGCCGATCACAGCCTCAAACCACACATAAAGCACTTTACCTTCGAAGCCATCAACCGGCACTGAAATGCCCCAGGTCATATCCCGTGTCACTGCACGGCCAATCAAACCTTGATCGACAAAATTGCGGGCAAAATTGATAACTTGTGGTCGCCAATGGGCTTTGTCGTCAGAGTTTAGCCAATCTGAAAGGCCATCATCTGCCAATGCGGGCAAATCCAGGAAATAATGCTCTGTGTCGCGCAACTCCAGTGCAGTGTCATCATTTTTGCTGCGGGGATTGATAAGTTCGGCGGCGCTCTGGAACAAAGTGTTGCAATTGTCACATTGGTCGCCGCGTGCGTGATCGTATCCACAAACAGGGCAGGTGCCTTCCACATACCGGTCTGGCAAGAATTTGTTGGTAATCGGCGAGTACATTTGCGGCGTGGTTTTACGATAAAGATATTCGTTTTCTAACAAGCTTAAAAACAAATCTTGTGATACTTTGTGATGGTTTTCGGTGTCGGTATGCGTGAACAGATCGTAGCTTAGCCCCATTTTTTGAAATAGCTGCAAAAAGCGGGCATGATAATGGGTGAAAACTTCTTCAGGGGTTTGATTTAAATTTTCTGCTTCTACTGTCACCGGTGTGCCATGGCTGTCAGAGCCAGAAACCATGAGGACCTTGTTGCCTTGCAAGCGGTGGTAGCGTGCATAGATGTCAGCCGGTAGATAAGAGCCAGTGACATTGCCCTGGTGGATGTCAGAGTTTGCATATGGCCAGGCGACACTCACCAGGATATTTTCCTTACTCATTTATTCGTCTTCCTCTTCATCGTCGAAATCATCGTCGATATCTTCTTCCTCGTCTTCGCTCACCTCGGTAAGCGCTTCAGCAAGGAGTTCGAAATCATCTTCGTTAATTAGATAAAACGCTTCTGTTTGTTCGCCGCGTTGGCCGAAATTAGGAATACTTTCAAGTTCAATAGAAGCTAATTCTACGCTGTTTTCTAATTTGCTCGCAGCTGTATCAATATCAATTTGATAGAAGTCTGCTTTGTTCGTGCCCAGGGTAAATGTATATTTCTTTGGGTTTGCTTGAATAATATCGCCTGTAATGGTGGCTACAGCAAAAAATGTACGGGCTTCTAACGCATAAAAGATCAGCCTATCCCCTTTGTTGATTATTTGCGCTTCGTTTTCGGGGATTAAAACGACATGTTCTTCCCAGCCAGGAAACATTAACTCTTCACCAGGTGGGATGCTAATTACTTTAATATAATGTTTTGTATTATCAACAATACGTTTTGTGCGTGCTGCACGTTTGCGACTGGCCGATTTGGCTTCTTTTTCTGCTACAATATTTTCCCAAATACGCATTTGGATGTTCATATTTAGATCGGCTTCTGTTCCGTCAGCATAGCGGACAGTCATTTTTGGTCCGTTGATGGCTAGAACGGTGTATGTGCCTATTCGATTTTCGTAATTTCCGTTCAGTTCGAACACCGGTTTTCTCCACAGCTTCCTAGATTCTTACTAGGTTTGATTTCGGCGTGCATAGTACCGTTTTCATGAACTCTTGGCAAGTGTTTTTTCTTTGTTTTGGTGGTTTGTTATTTTTTGGTGTGGTTGGATCTATTTTAAGGGGGTGAGAATGTTTCGCCATTCCAGGTTGTGGTCAAGATTTGGGATGTATTTGTGCAGCCGGTACGAATAATATGATTGTCACGGATAGCAGCACGGCCGTTACAGGATTCGGGCAGTTGGTGCAAAGAAATTGAGTCAGAAACGGCCGTTATGACCAAAGTTTGCCCACTGTTCGCTGAATGCAGCAGTATATCGTTGTGTAAATCGCCGGTGAGGTCGGCCGTTTCCACAAATGTTAGCTCGCTAAATGGATGCTCACGATTGCCGAGAATTTGTTGCCATAGGAGAGATGGTTGGTTAGCCGCCGTGTAAGCAATCACAGCGATTTCTGTATGGATTGACGTTGGCCGATTTGGTTGTGTCCTATTAGGCCGCCATAAAATGACAAGCTCGTCACGGCCGTTACCTGTGACATCCGTCCATATCCATTCGGTGCTGCGCGACGGCCGTTGCTGCAACCAATGTTGTTGCAATTCAGCGAGCACGCCGGGATTTGATTGAGAGAGACGCCCTAACAAAGTCGTGAGCGGTTCACGGGTTTGAATTTCTTTTGCTTGGTCGATCATAGCTGCAGCATCTTCTGGTTTAATGGTGGGATTAGGGGTAATGGGGTTTTCAAAGAGCAAACCAGCAGCATTGTTTACAGCTGGTTGATTACAGCTAAACTGTAATGCCAAACCCTGTGCTGTATTCTGTAAACCGATTGTGGCCTGGCTGCCCTGACCATTTAAGCTTGTAACGACATCTTGATAAAGAAATACGATATCGTTGCTGCCTTCGAACAATTGAACTTCAAAAGTGACCGTGTCATCGAGATCATGGCCAAACGGAGGAACGCTGTCCCATTCGAGCACAAAAATACGTTCTGGCTCACTGCCAACAATTTCCCATTCAAGCGCACCCGTGAAGGATAAATCCAGATCGCTCCAATAAGGAGCGAGCATCGCCCCCATATCCACGGCCGTTTCTGGATACAAGCAGGTATTGACAAAGTTAATATTTGCGCTGTCAAATTGGATATTGCCGTTACTGATGGCATTCAGTTGAGTGTAAGTTGTGTTGTAGAAAGTAAATGGAAACGGTAATTCTACCGTAACCGCGCCATCAAGTACGAAGAGGTTTGTATTGTTCGTCGCATCAATATAAGCATAGTTGCTGCCATTGGCACAGGTGTAGCCATATAAATCTGGGCCAGGACACAGCGCAACGGGAGCGCCATATTCAGCTTCTGTGGGTTGTGGGCGTAAAAAAAGGAAGAGGGCGAGGATAACGGCCGTTATTAAAAATAATAAAAGGAGCAAGCGACCACGTCTACGCATGCCAAAAGTGTAACCTGTTCGTTTTTTACTGACAAGCGTTCAGCACTCAAAATTATTGCAGGAGTTTTTCGTTGCTAAATGGCATACGCGACAACAAGATTAAACAAAGGATTGTGATCACTAGACAAATAATTTGCAGCACATGCCAACCCTGGTTAAGCCACGCGTTCGCACGGAATGTGTCGATGAATAAACGGCCGAAACAGTAAACGGCCATTGTCACAAAAAATAATTGCCCAGCAAATTCACGTCGTGTCCGCAGGCTCCACCAAGTGAGGAGAGCGACTGCCCCGCCTGCTATTTCGTATAGTTGAACAGGGTGACGCCGGATTTCGAACTGCGTTATGCCCCAGGGCAAGGTTGTAAAAGTGCCATAGCCTGGCCCGCCTAAAAAATCAGCTAAACTAACGAACATCAAGCCGGTAACAAGCACCGGAGCTAAAGCATCTAGCGTCTGACCAGGAGGCAGTTGTTTGAAACGGCCGTAGAAAAACATCGCTGCACAGCCAAAAATTAATCCGCCAATTAAGCTGAAGCCGCTGTTTAATGGCCAAAAAATCCCTAATAAATTCGCTTGGTAAGCCGGCCAATGCAAAAATACAAAAGTGAAGCGAGCGCCCACAACGCCAGCTAATAAACCGGTTGTCACCAGACCGGAAAATGCCTGCACATCTAGCCCCAGATAAGCGGCTGCGCGTTCGGCCAGGGTCAAAACAATGAATGCGCCGATAATTAATGTTAATGCAGTGGTGGGTAATACAAAAGGTCCTAAATTTAGAGCTGGAAACATTTTAGTTATGGCCAATATTTCTGATTAAAGTAACGGTTTGCGTAAAGGCGCGAAAGTATAACGGTGTATTGTCGTAGGACCAAATGTCTCAAGTTGTTGGCGATGTAATTTTGTGCCGTAGCCTTTATGGCGCGCGAAACCGTAATTGGGATGCTGCGTATCCATCTCGATCATGATTTGGTCGCGGGTGACTTTGGCCAGGATTGAGGCCGCAGCGATGGATAAACTTTTACTGTCGCCGCGGATAATTGATTCCTGGGCAATGGGTGTGCTTTTGAGGCGAATACGGCCGTCTATCAATAAATAATCGGGTGCTGGGGTGAGTTGGGAAACGGCCGTTAACATCGCTTGTTTAGTGGCTGGAATAATGCCAATCTGGTCAATGACTGTGGCCGCACAAATGCCAATGCCAAAGGTGAGGGCGGTTTGAGTAATAATGCTATAGAGTGTTTGGCGCGAAACGGCCGTTAACCGTTTAGAATCATCAACCCCTGCCAAAATGCCGGCTAAATCGGGATCATCCAAACGGAAAATGACAGCCGCAGCCACAACCGGCCCTGCCAATGATCCGCGCCCGGCTTCATCCAAGCCGGCAACAAATCTGGCACCATTTTCCCTAACAACCCTGTTTTCAAAATCAAGTGTGGGCACAGCTCCCGCCATTATTGACCATTGAGAATGAATCAATGTCCCTTTTCGATCTCAGCAATTGGCAAAGTCTGGTTATAAGCTCCACTCATCAAATTCCAACGCACACGCATTGCTTCACCAAACGTACCAAAATAATCCCAAAATTTTACATGCGTGCCTGCTTGGTCGATCCAATGAGCCGGCACCACATCGATTTGATACCCTAAACGGCGTGCTAGGGCTAAAACCTCAATATCGCTGCCCCAACCATCAATGCGTGCAAGTGGGAATATCGCTTCGGCCGCCTGGGCAGTGAATGCTTTAAAGCCGCATTGTGTATCCCAAATTCCTGGTACCGCCATCAATTGGATAAACAAATTGCCTAAATTGCCCAGGAGACGTTTGAAAAAAGATTGTGGGACAGCTTGACCAGCCCCTTCAGCATCTTTGGGGTCGCGCGAACAAATCACGATATCGGCATCATTTTCAAAATGGGGCAGCATTTGATCGAAATGGGACATATCTGTCGAATTATCAGCATCAGAAAAGAGCCGGACTTGTCCACTTGCTGCCAAAAATCCCTCGCGAACTGTGTAACCTTTGCCGCGATTTTCTTTGCGGTTAATACAACGTACTTGTGGCTTGCCAGTGGCAAAAGTAGTTGCTTTTTCTAATGTTTTATCTGTTGCCCCATCTATCACAATCAGCATTTCCCAGGAAAACTGCTGTTTTTGTAGATATGCATACATAGAAAGCAGCGATGCTGTGATACGCGTTTCTTCATTGTAAGCGGGAACAATCAAACTTAAATAGGGTGTCATATTTTGATTCCTGTAGACCACTCACAAGCAGGCGTAAGTCTACTTTCCTTCCGAATTCGGTATGTTACCCGTGCTGAGGGGAGTCGTCAACCGGTGTTAAGATTGCCGTCAAGATTTCGTCGTCTATACGGCGGGCAGCTTGAATTTGGCGGCGCTTTGAACGCATTTTAAACCAGCCCCACAAACCCGCTGCTTGACCGCGCAGGCGGGCACGTGCCGCTGGGCCGCGCCATGCTTGCACTGCTTCGCGGCCAATTTTTAATTGGGCACGCAAAATTAGCCGCCAATTTTGACGTAGCATAGACGTAGGGTAATTCTTCCAGATGACATAAAGGAAGTTACGGCCGTCATGGTAACTCCCGATTTCGCCGCC
>JAGRDI010000087.1:6780-12508 GCA_020432765.1 Anaerolineales bacterium
ATCTCATCAAGCATTTGACGACGATAGGCGGCTGCACCCCCACAGGCTCCAAAAACAAATTCAGGCTGATCATATTGACCCCGGTCTTTTTGCCAGACGCCCCGATTGCCTGGAATACCATCGAGGCGATAGTAATCACCAGCTGTATGAAAATGATCGCGTTTGTCAAAAAGCAGCATTTTTGAGGCCACAATGCCGACTTGTGGCTGCTGTGCAAACGCTTGCGAAACTTCGCGCAGCCAATTTTTGTCGGTTTCTGTGTCATTATTCAGCAGGATCACAATTTCACCATGTGATACTTCCCAACCCGCGATACATGCGCCTGTAAAGCCCTGATTTGTGTCCATTTGTAGTAAATGCACTTCGGGAAAATTAGTGGCTACATATGCTTGTGAACCATCGTCAGAGCCGTTATCAACCAGAATAACTTCAAAATCCTGCAAAGTTTGTGCACGCAGCGAGGACAAACAAGCATGCAAATGTTGTTTGCCATTTAAGTGTGGGATGATAATTGAGATACGGAGCTGATCCATCTTGTTATTCACCTTGCCAAATATATAACCGACATGCTATAACAGCAAACAAGATGGAATAAGTAGAAAGGTGCCCCCTTGCTCCTAACTGCTTACGCCTTACTTCCTATATTTTTGGAGAATCGAACTATGTCATCAGATATCATTAGCCGCATACGCCGTAACCACGGCTTAGAACATGCGACTATCCATGTTTTATCGGAAAAGTATAAGCATTTTAGTGCGCAAGGCAATTCAGATTTTCGCGGGTTTCGGCTGAATATTTATGGGGACATAAAAGAAGAGCAGGTGGAAACGGCCGTTCATGAAGCCTACACACGCATGAAAAACGGCGAATCACAGCTGGCCGTGCATCCCAACTGTGGCACAGTTCTGTTGACAACCGCGACGATGGCAACATTGGCTGCCCAGGCAGTTTTTGCGGTTGAACAACGTCGGCAGGGCCGCAGTGGTGGTAAATTGTCTGCTTTAGCCAATGGGTTGCCCTCTGCTATCTTAGCGGTTGTGGTTTCTTTAATCGTCTCACGTCCGGTTGGTTTGCATTTGCAGGAAAAATACACGACTGAAGGCGATTTGAAAGCGCTGGAGGTGGTGAGTGTTGAACGCGTATCACCATCGCCGATCACACGTATTTTCCATTATTTATTGGCCGGCGGTCAAAACAGCTACACGCCACGTGCCTATAAAATTGTGACAAAAGGTTAAGCGGTCTGCAAAACCTGCCAACGCCTATGTTCTACTTATTCCACGGTGATGACGACCATTCCAAAAAAGAGTTTCTAGACAAACAATTGTCGAAATTGGGTGATCCGTCACTGCTTGATCTGAATACAACGCGTTTTGCGGGCATTATGCCATTTGCTGATTTGCGGCAGGCTTGTGATGCTTTGCCATTTTTGGCACCGGCGCGGGTCGTATTAGTTACTGATCTGTTTGCTGCAAAACCAAATAAATCATTTATGGATGCTTTGCTGACCTATTTACCAGTTTTGCCCAAAAAAACTCGTTTGGTTTTTTTAGAGTCACAAGCATTACGTTCGAATCATGCTGTTGTGAAAATGGCTACTGCGGAAAACGGGGGTTATGCCAAACTATTTGAGAGGCCGCAAGGTAGTGGAGTTGAGCGCTGGATACAAATTCGAGTTGGGGAGGAAAACGGCCGTATTTCGCCCGACGCCGCCCATCTTTTAGCCACAAATGTTGGCAATGATCTACAAATTCTAGACAACGAAATCGAAAAACTATTGCTTTATAAAGGTGTTGACGCTGGCATAATCGAAAGCGAAGATGTGACATTGTTGTCACCTTATGCGGCTGAAGCCAGCATTTTTGATCTCGTTGATGCCCTGGGCAACCGCAATGCCAAACGTGCGGCCATTCTTTTGCAGCAAAAAATAGCGGATGGCACCGATCCTTTTTATTTATTCACCATGTTTGTGCGCCAATTTCGGCTCTTGATTCAAGTCAAGGAATTGGCTGATGTTGGGCTGCATCCTCCCGCAATCGCAAAAGAAATTAAACAGCATCGTTACGTGGTCGGAAAGCTTTTCCAACAAGCGCGTGGTTTTAGTATGTCGCAGTTAGAGCAAATATACCGGCATTTGCTAGACATTGATGTGGGAGTCAAAACGGGTCAAGCCGATATGCTAACTTCGCTGAATTTGCTGATTGCCAATTTGACAGTTGCAAATTAGAGATTGACTTTCAGCGTGCAATTTGGCATAATTTTCACCACTATTAATCGAAAAGCGATGATGGAGACGAGTAGGTATGTTTCTTGTCTGAGAAGCGAGCTTGAGATGGTGTGAGTCAAGCACAGGCAAACGACCGAAAATCCCTCCGGAGCTGTTAACCGAAAACCATTTTTGATTACCAGATCATTCCTGCATAGGCAGGTATCCAAGCAAAAGAAAAAATGGTCAGTAGATTTAGCCGGGTTCGCCCCCGTTAACAGGAGCGCAGCAATACATATGTTGTTGACTAAGAGTCTGGCTTGACGCTGGAAATCTGGGTGGTACCGCGGAGATCAACGCCTTCGTCCCAAATGGGATGAAGGCGTTTTGTATTCTGGAAGGATGACTATTCTGAAGTGATGACCATGACTGATTTGCTGTTTTTGACTGATGCGTATTTGAAGGAATTTGAGGCCACCGTTTTGGAGCAGGTAGAAGGTGGTGTGGTATTAGATCGTACTGCTTTTTATCCGGGTGGTGGTGGACAGCCTTGTGATTTTGGCGAACTTAAGGCCGGCGGGCAAGTGTGGATGGTGACAAAAGTGCAGCGTATGAATGGCTTACCGGTGCATTTTATTGCGGGAGGATTGCCTGCTGTAGGCACGGCCGTTTCCGGTCACCTCGATTGGGACAGACGCTACAAACTCATGCGCACCCATACCGCTATGCACATTTTATGTGGCGTGATTTGGCGCGATTATGGCGCGGCGGTTACCGGTGGTAATATGGAACCATTGTCAGCACGGATGGATTTTGAATTTGAGACGATGCGCAAAGAGTTTGTGGCAGAAATTGAAACGGCCGTTAATCGTGAAGTTGCTGCTGCCCGGCCGACACAAGTCAAAATCTTGCCACGTGCTGAAGCCTTCCAAATCCCGGACTTAATTCGCACAAAGATCAACCTATTACCGGCAGGAATCCAAGAAGTCCGTACTGTGGAGTTGGTTGGCTTAGATTTACAAGCCGACGGTGGTACACATGTCGCCAATACAAGCGAAGTCGGTACAATCCGAATACCAAATTACAAGAGCAAAGGTAAGATTAACAAACGGATTTATGTTGAATTAGACGAGTAGAAGCTTTTATCACGGATTATCATACTGGACACCGGCGTTTTTTATTTACCAGTAGACTTGTCAGGTTTTATGATCAATTTGCTTACATTTCACTCGTGGTAGAAACCTGACAAGTCTAGTCTAGAATTCGCCAGACTCCAGTATCATAGATTGCCACGGATTTTGAGGTTTT
Organism: Anaerolineales bacterium; assembly: GCA_020432765.1. Classification (GTDB taxonomy): domain Bacteria; phylum Chloroflexota; class Anaerolineae; order Promineifilales; family Promineifilaceae; genus JAACFF01. The sequence continues at coordinate 10,295 of JAGRDI010000087.1, forward strand.
ATCCGTGTAAATCCGTGGTGACATGAAAGATTAAATAATGCGCTTTATCATTCACGAACAACCTTATGAAAAACCGATTGCCTCTGGCGAATTCCGCTATTATTTGAACACGGAACCGACAGGTGCAGTCGAAAGCTGGCGATTGACCACAGCAGCCGACGATTTCACATTTTTACGGGTTGATTTGGATGCGCGTGCGGCTGAATCAGGACACACCTATTTATACCATGCTGTTTTGAACAGGGTCGGTAACATTGAGCGTTTGAAATACCGCTTTTGGGATAAAACCAACCACTTACAAGTGATTGGTGATGTGGTCATGGAAGCAACGGCCGTTACCTCCACGCATACCATCAATTCTAAAACCAATGCAGCCGTGCTAAACATGCCTGATGATTTTGGTGTTTGGTTTCCATCTGTCATTGGTCTTGGTTTTGCGGTGCGGCTAAAAGGGCAGAACCCGATTGCAACTGTTACCCTAAACAATCAAATTGGTAAGCCTGACAGTTTGGCGCCAATAAAAGTTGACATAAATCGCAAATTTTTGCACACTGATCATCATGAAGAAAAGATAGCAGGACAAACCATGCAAGTGAAAAATTGGCAGTTAAACTGGAAAAGTAATGAACGTCTGATTACAACAGATGAAAATGGCTGGCCGCTGCGTTTAGATCGTGAGGCGATAAATACGGATGGTAGGTTAACGGCCGTTGCTACCCGCATAATCCACACCCAACGAATTACCTGGCCGTGAATACGGCTCAGATTAATACAGGGTTTGCTTGCAAAATGTATATTACAACTGCTTTTTGTCAAAGATTTCGCTGATTATGCAGATAAAGGAAAGTATCTGTGCAATCTTTACTGATTTTGATTGTGGTTTTGCCACATTATGAAGTATGCAATAAATTAAATTCTCACGGAGAACACCATCATGGGATTCAAAGATGTATCCAACAAAATCGATTTTGTAAAACTAGAGCATAATATCCTCAACTTTTGGCAGGAAACCGATGCTTTTAACGAATTACGCCGTTTGCGTGCCGCAAGCGAAAAAGAATATGGTATTTTCAGTTTCATAGATGGTCCCATCACCGCCAACAACCCCATGGGTGCACACCATGCCTGGGGACGTACCTACAAAGACCTTTATCAACGCTATCAGGCCATGTTGGGCAAAAATCAACGCTGGCAAAACGGTTTTGACTGCCAGGGTTTGTGGGTTGAAGTCAACGTCGAAAAGCGTCTGGGTTTCAACAGCAAACGCGAAATCGAGACATTTGGGCTGGCAAATTTCACCAATGAATGTAAATCACAAGTCCTCAATTATGCCGCTGTCATTGGCGAACAGTCAAAGCGGCTGGGTTATTGGATGGATTGGGATGATTCCGACCTTTTAAATCAATTGCGTGATTTGATCGTGTCTGAGCCTGACAAAATCATCACCGTGGATGGTCCAAGAGGGCCGGTCACAGGTACGGTCGAACAAATTGTGGGGCAGTTAGGTATGCCGCAAATGGGTGGTTCTTACTTCACCTTCAGCAATGAAAACAATTACCAGATTTGGACCTATCTCAAGCACTGTTTTGAGCGCGGCTGGATCTACAAAGGGCGTGATGTCATGCCCTGGTGTGCGCGCTGCGGCACCGGCATCAGCCAGCACGAAATTGTGACTGACGGCTATCGTACAATCACACATGAATCCGTCTTTGTGAGTTTCCCGTTGGTAGGGCGTGAAAAAGAAGCGCTGCTTGTCTGGACGACGACTCCCTGGACGCTTACCAGCAATGTTGCTGCTGCGGTTGGCCCCGAATTGACCTATGTCAAAGTGCAAGCGGAAGATGGCTGGACATATTATCTGGCTGAAGGAGCGCTGAAAAACACACTCAAGGGCAAAAATAACGAGGTCGTTGGCACACTCAAAGGTGAAGAGATGCTTGGCTGGCAATATAGCGGGCCATTTGATGAGTTAACGGCCGTTCAAGAAGCGTTTGCTGAAATGGACTATACGCACAGAGTTATCGCCTGGAAAGAAGTTGGCGCAGAAGAAGGGACCGGCATCGTACATATCGCACCGGGTTGTGGTTCAGAGGATTTCGAATTGGGTAAGGAGTTTGACCTGCCAGTGATCGCGCCTTTGGATGAAAATGGCATCTATGTAACCGGCTTCAACTGGTTAAGCGGCCGTCCTGTGGATGGGGTTGCCTCCGATAT
>JAGRDI010000087.1:12615-17968 GCA_020432765.1 Anaerolineales bacterium
GTCGACGAATGGTTCATCAACATGGGAACTATGCTGGATAAACCGCGTGAGGAAGTCACGGCCGCAGAAAAGGCTGATAACTTCCGCTACATGATCATGGATTCGGTAGATCAAGCCAATTGGTACCCCAGTTTCGGGCGTGACCGCGAAATGGATTGGCTGCGCAATATGCAGCATTGGATGATCTCCAAAAAGCGCTATTATGGTCTGGCTCTACCTATCTATGAATGTGAAGCATGTGATAATTTCCATGTGATCGGCAGTTTGGAAGAACTCAAAGAACGGTCAGTCGAAGGCTGGGATGAATTTGAAGGCCATGCGCCGCATCGGCCGTATATCGACGCAGTGAAGATCGCCTGTCCGACCTGCGGCACAACCATCTCACGCATTAAAGATGTCGGTGACCCCTGGTTGGACGCAGGTATCGTGGGCATCAGCACCCTGCATTACAGCAGTGACCGTGACTATTGGCAAAAATGGTATCCGGCTGACTGGATCAGCGAGAGTTTTCCCGGCCAATTCCGCAATTGGTTTTACAGTTTACTGGCACAAAGTACACTCATGGCTGAGGGTGTCGGTCCCTTCAAGAATTTGTTTGGTTATGCAACGCTCGTGGCTGAAGATGGCCGCGAAATGCATAAATCCTGGGGTAATGCGATCGAGTTTGGTGAAGCGGCCGAAAAGATGGGTTCGGACACGATGCGCTGGCTGTATGCCAGTTGTAAACCGGAACAAAACCTGTTGTTTGGCTACACTCGTGGTGATGAGACGCGCCGTCGTTTTCTGATCCCGTTGTGGAATGTGTATTCGTTTTTTGTGTCGTATGCGCGTTTAGATGGCTGGCTGCCTGGTGATGCAACGGCCGTTTCGCTCGATCCGGGGCATGCACAAATGGATGAATGGGTTCGCGAACGGTTAGTTGAGACGGGGTTGGCGGTGCAAGCTGCGCTTGATGTTTACGATTCCGAGAAGGCCACCCAGGTCTTGGAAGCGTTCCTCGATGATCTATCGAACTGGTATGTGCGCCGTTCGCGGCGGCGCTTCTGGAAAAGTGAAGCCGATACTGACAAAGCTGCCGCTTATGCCACTTTATATGCAGTGCTTGTAGATTATGTGAAACTGTTGGCGCCTTTTATTCCCTTCATGACTGAAGAGATGTACCAAAATTTGGTGCGCAGCGTGGATGAAACCGCACCAGCCAGCGTACACCACTGCCTTTATCCATTGGCAGATGCGGCTGATTTGGATCACAATTTGCTTGCAAAGATGCGTTTGGCAATTACAACCGCCAGCTTGGGACGTGCGGCACGTGGTATGGCCGACATCAAACTGCGCCAGCCGCTGGCCAAAGCGCGCGTCAATGTGGGCAGCCGGCAAGAACGCGAGAACTTGATGCAAATGGCAAATGTCCTCAAGGAAGAGATTAACGTCAAAGAATTTGAAGTAGTCTTAGAGGTGGGCGAATTGGTCAATTACAAACTTATGCCAAATAATCGTTTGTTGGGACCCAAATTCGGCCGTGATTTCCCGCGTGTGCGCGATGTATTGATGGCGCTAGACGCGGCACAGGCGGCAGAAGAATTGCAGGCAAATGGTGAATTGGATGTGACAGTTGGGGATGAAACTTTTACGCTTTCAGATGAGGAAGTGGTTGTACTGACTGAATCGCGTGGCGGTTTGGCCGTTGCCAGTGATAAAGGTGTGACCGTAGCCGTTGATACACAGCTCACGCCACAACTGCTGCAAGAAGGTTATGCCCGCGACTTGGTACGCCAGCTCAACAGTATGCGTAAAGATGCGGGTCTCGAAATTTCAGATCGTATTCATGTAGGCTACTCTGCGGAGGGTGATGTCGCTTTGGGACTGCAAAACTTTGCAGAATATATTCAGCAGGAAACGTTGGCTTTGTCGTTAACGGCCGTTTCTCTCGAAAACCCCGACTACTCTACAAGTGTCACTGTAGATGAGATGGAAGTCGAGTTGACGCTGCAAAAAGCATAAAGAAGTGATGGTAAGAGCGGGTTTCATACCCGCTCTTACTGTTGATATGAGGGATTTCGCCTATTCGCGTTTCTGCCTGTAAAATTTCGACCAACTTTGATCCAAATCAAAGCCATCAATAACCGGGCAACATGCGAGCGTGACTCTGTCATAGGGTATTCAATCATGTGGATTCCCGCCTGCGCGGGAACGACAGCTTGAACCACTGTTTCTCTGCGTGCTCTGTGTTTAATTTGATGGCTGTGGGAGAAAAATATGCGGCGTCATGTCATTTTGTTAGTATTGGTTTTATTATTATTGGTTTTGGGAGTAACGGCCGTTACGCAAGCACAATCCGATCAACAACCAAATAGCCGCATACCGATTAAAAAACCACCTGCCCAAATGATTGCTGGCAGCGTTGCCGATGCTGTACCACTTGAACCTGTCTTCAAAAATCCCACCACACCACTTACTTTTGTCGCTGATGCACCTGCGGATAGTTGCGAACTCGCAACAGCCATGATCCTTACATACAATTTTCCGGCTGATGGCAATGCCTCCAATATGAGCGCTTATACTGAAGCGGATGATGACCCGACGCTCTCTTGTATGTGGGGCAACCCGTTTAGTGATCAAGGCTTTCGCACAGGTTGGTTTAAACTTTTATCACCAGTGGATGGCAGCGTTACTTTTAGTACCTTTGGCTCAGGTTTTGACACAGTATTAGCCGTTTACGAAGGCGAATGTGGTGCTTTGGCCCTCAGAAGTTGTAATGATGACACCAACGGCTTTACCTCCGAAACCGGCATCAGTGTCACCGCTGGCGGTGTTTATTACATTGAGATCGCTGATTGGAATCTTGGCATCGTCGATACCCTTGATATGGAGTTCTCTGCTATTTTGCAGCCGGTTGATTCACGTTGGCAGCAGGTGATCACGTCACCAAACGTCCCTGCAATTACACGCCACGCAACGGCCGTACGTGGCGATCAAATCTTCGTCGTTGGTGGACAAACTGTAGCTGGTGCTGAACCCCAAATATCCAACAAATTACAAGCATACAACACTGTTTCCGGCGTGTGGCAAGATTTGCCAGACATTCCGGGAGCTGGTTATTCTGATACCACTGTAGCTCGACTTGGCAACAGAATATATTTACCTTCAGGTTATTCAGGTTCTGATATTTACGATGGTAAACATTGGGGCTATAACATCGACACACAACTGTGGGATTTACTGCCTGGTATTCCCCCCGATGAACTGCCTGGTGGCAAAAATTTCGCTTGGGCTGCTGCGGCCGAACACCCTGCCGGTAATCGTTACTATCTGACTGGTGGTACAAATGGTGCGCCTTTTGATCCAGATGTAGTTGTCAATAATACAAACTTTGTGTACACCCCCGCCACTGCTACCTGGGATAAACTGACTCCAATGCAAAGAGGCCGCTATGCACATACAGCGGATTGGGTTCCACAAAATAACTTGGGACTGTGTGTTGTAGGGGGCATTACGACTGGCAATCAGCTCATTCCTGATGGGGAATGTTTAGCCATTGGAGCCAATAATTGGATTACAATCGGTGAACTCAATGTACCACGTTATGGGCATGGCAGCGCGGTTGGACCTGACGGCCGTTGGTATGTTTTTGGCGGCTTTAGCGCAATTGGTTTGCCGGTTGCACTCACGGAATATTATGATCCGGCAACAAATAGTTGGATTGCCATGGATGTGAGTGCAAACCTTGGCAATTATCAAAATGTGCTGCCACGCGCTTTTCCGCGCGGTGAATTTATGGGTAACTATTTGTGGACTATTGGTGGCAGTATTGTCGCCGATGGCGAACAGGCGATCGCTATCATGGAAAAAATGTGGCTGCCGCCGGAAAACGTTATCTTTCCGGTCATTTTCAATAATGTAACCGATGTGACCAGAAATGATGACACACTAGAAACGGCTCGTCCGATCGGATTCAATCAGATTCAAACACGCAATTTTGATAGCCAGCGTGATTTTGACGACTTTTACACCTTTTTCTTGCCTGTCAATCAGGCTGTGAATATTACGCTGGATGTGCCTGCTAATAATGATTTTGATTTGCGTGTGTATGATGCTAATAAATTTATATGGGCAAACAGCAGCCAACCATTTAATGGCGTTGATGAGGTCGTCAATCAGAATTTAGGCAGACGACAATATTATATTCGTGTCTCACGTGCTTTTCCCACTGGTCAGCCAGATAAAAATGCGTACTATACTTTGAAACTTGAATAAAAGTGCCTGGGAGTTTATCGGAGAACCCATTTTGTAATCGCGGTATCCTTACCGCGTTTTACTAATGCGAGGTAAGGATACTAATGCGAGGTAAGGATACCTCGGCTACAGGAGATAACTTTGACGCCAATTAAAGTTTTACATTTTGCGGATGCACATATTGATATTGCCAATTACGGCCGTCACGATCCTGAAACGGCACTGCCCGTGCGGGTGATGGATTTTTTGTCTGCATTGGATCAGATTGTAGAAACGGCCGTGTCCGAAGAAGTCGATCTGGTCATCTTTGCTGGCGATGCTTACAAAGATCGCAACCCGCAGCCAACCTTCCAACGCGAATGGGGTAAACGTATCATGCGTCTATCCAAAGCTGGTATCCCAACTGTGCTGCTGGTTGGCAACCATGACATGTCACCCGCCTCGGGTCGTGCCCACACCTTGCAAGAGTTCAACACCCTCGCCGTTGACCATATTTTCGTTGCTGACCGCATTGGTGTTTTGACACCAGATGATTTGGGCATTCCCGTGCAGGTTATTGCCGTGCCCTGGGTATCGCGCAGCAAACTGATGAGTCGTGAAGAAATGGCCGGACAATCACTGCAAGAGGTGCTCGCGTCAATGGAAGAGCGTGTGACTAAAGCTGTATTGAACGCCATAGAAAACTCAGACCCAGACATCCCGTTGATTCTGACAGCCCATGCCAGCGTTTCTGGGGCTGTGTTTGGCAGCGAACGTGCCGTGATGTTGGGGCATGAACTGGTATTGGGTGGTTCGCTGGTGAGCCATAAACAGTTGGATTATGTGGCCTTGGGACATATCCACAAGCACCAGGCACTTTCCAAGCGCGGCCAACATCCACCCATCGTCTATCCCGGTTCTATTGAACGCATTGATTTTGGGGAGGCCAAAGAAGACAAAGGTTTTGTGATTGCTGAAGTTGCCAAAGGCGCAACATTTTGGGATTTCATCAAGTTGAAGACCCGACGCTTTCTCGATTATGGCGTTGATGCGCGTGAGGCTGATGGTTTTATGCAAGCTGTTATGGCGCAGTTGCCGGCGGCGGAGGATGTTACAGATGCTGTGTGCCGCGTCAAGTTGA
>JAGRDI010000088.1 GCA_020432765.1 Anaerolineales bacterium
ACAAGCTCAGGACTTCGACAAGCTCAGCACGGGTCCGAACACAGCGGAGCGCAGTGTGGAATCCCGTGTGAAAATATCTTTGGTCAAATACATTGGGTAGGGGCAAGGCAATCGCGAAATGTGTTGCCTTAAATCAGATGGCCTCATCTCCCGATTGCCTTGCCCATGAGTCCGCTATATGTCCAACGTGGGCGAGGCAGTTGGCCGGTGAACTCCTTGGGGTTCAGAACATTTTTTGCAGCTTCCGCGCCCCTGCCGGGATTTTGTTGGTTTTGGCGGGTGTTATAGATTGATTAGGCCGGGACTAAGATTTGCACGGCCGCCGGGATCACTTTGGCGTACAGGGGCGTCGGTTCCCACAGTTCGCCATCACCGGTGACAGCCATAGGTGGCTCGGCGCTGATGCGGGCTTCGCGCACTTGCCAATGCGGCAGTGGTTTGCCGATGCGCTCGGAGTTGGTCACGCTGCCGGCCACCGAAACCAATGTTGACAAGTCGCGTTCGCGCACCATAATCACATCCAACAGCCCATCACCCACGTCAATATCGTGCACCAGATTCACACCAGGAATGCCCAGGCTGGCCGAATTGGCGACCATACACCACAAGCCTTCCATTTCAACCACTTCACCATCCAATTCCATGCGGTATGTGGCGATGGGCGGATTTTTCAATGCTTTTAAGCCCGCAATCGAATAAGCAAAACCACCATATTTGTCCTTCATTTCGCGGTCAGCCCCTTTGTTGATTTCGGCCTCATAGCCCATGCCGACGCGCAAAATGAAGTTGTGTTTGTCGTTGGCACGGCCCATATCGACCGTGCGCAGCTTGGAAGATACGCCACCGAGCAACGCTGCCGCTTCAACCAATTCTTTGGCAATACCCAATTCAACGGAGACCACATTATTGGTGCCGCCGGGCAAAATCGCCAATGGTACGCCAGTACCAATTAAGCCACTGGCGGCTTCCATCACCGCGCCATCGCCGCCATAAACTGCCACGATATCTACACCGGCTGCCGCTGCCTCAGTCGCGAGGCGTGTGGCATCGCCTGCGCCGTAGGTGATTGAGATGTCCCAGTCTAACCCGGCCGCACGAAAAACAGAGTTGAGCGTATTGAGGATGGGTTGATCTTGTCCGGAGGCAGGGTTGATGATCACATGTACATTGTTGAATTGAGGGCCACTGCCACGCGTGCCTTCTTGGAGGGTTGTGATGATCTGGGCTGTTTTTTCGGCAGTTTGCGGATCTACAACGGTTTCTTCATCGCTGGTTTCGGCTCCCTGTGATAATGCTTTCATTTCGGCATCGGTGAGCAAATGATGACTGATGGTGCCGCCAAATGCAGCCATTTTCTCGTGGATTTCTTCACTGTATTGGGCGGCGGTGAGTATTATCAATGCTGAACTAGCACCGCGCATATTGTCGATGACGCCTTGTAAGAAGCGGTTAGAAAATTGTTGCTCTGGTTTTTTGGTTACATGACGACCGGTGGCGGCACCGGCGAGTGCGCCAACGAGCAGCCCGGCGACACCGACAGGACCGGCCAAAACGGCCAGAACACCACCAGCAGCAGCGCCAATGCGTGTGCCGCGTTTTTGTTTGCTTTCAAGCAGGCTGACAGCTTTTGTTTGGCCGCGGATGTCTTTTTCAATGGCAACGGCCGTTGAGACTTCCAATAATGCCTTGTTTTTTTTGAATACGTCTTCAGCTGCCTTAAGCACTTCCGCAGCGCGTTTGATTTCATTATAAGCAACGACAATGAGTTCCATTTGTTCGGTCATAACTTTATATTCCTTTGAGAGAAAAATTCACCATAGAAGACGCAGCAGTTACAGAGGAATCTTTGTGTCTTTATGGTTTAGATATCGTCTTCCAGAATGCGGTTGACGAGGCTGTAATAATCTTGGGCGCCAGGCGAAGCGGGGGCGAACTCGAAGATAGTTTTACCCTGGCCGGGTGCTTCTGAGAGGCGCACATTGTAGCGAATCGGACGACAGACGCGCTCGTGGTAATATTCAAGTAGTTGGGCGTAAATTTCTTTCGATTTTTTGACACGGCCGTCCATAAATGTGGGCAAGATGTAGTTGAACCCTAAGCGTCGATGGTAACGTTGAATGTCACTCAGCGAAACGCCAAACTCACGTAAACCTTGCAAAGACATCGCCTCCAACGCAACTGGAGCCAGGACTTCGGTGGCATAAAAGAGCGCGTTGATGGTCAGTGAATCCCAACCGGGAGCGGTGTCGATTATCGCATAGTCATAACCGCCCTCCAATGGTTTTAATGCATCGCTGACGGTATTTTCACTGCCAAAATCTTTGCGTGCAATCTGGCGCTTGAGTCCGGCCAGTTCGCGTCCGCCGGCCAGCAGCCAGAGTTGATCTCGCGCCGGCAAAATGGTATCTCCCAGAGAGCAGTCGCCGGAAACCAGTTCGGCCAGGCCGCATTTGGTTTTGACGCCTAACGCTTTGGCTACCTGCCCTTGGGTGTCCATATCGATGAGCAGTACATTTTTGCCGCGCTGGGCGAGACCGGCAGCCAGGTTAACGGCCGTCGTCGTTTTGCCAACTCCACCTTTTGAAAGCGCAATCGCGATTTTTCGCATATACGAATCCTTTGATCAGTCGTGAGAATTAACAAACAAAAAGCGGTCACGACTTGCACGAATTAGAACCCTTTTTCGTGCGATACTTCGACTTGGCCCAACACAGGTTTGTGAAACTCGTGGGGTTTTGCCGTATTGCGTACAGCATATTGCGTAACACTCTCTAGATACGCAATACGAAATACGCAAAATTTGTGCCAACCCC
>JAGRDI010000089.1:0-2568 GCA_020432765.1 Anaerolineales bacterium
CGTTGAGTACGCCGCGTGCATCTCCGTTAGCAACATCGACAAGGTGGTCTAGGGCGGCGGGTTGGAGCTGAATGTTAAGACGGCCGTAGCCCCGCTCCACATCTCCCAATGCTTGCCGTGCCACCTGCCGCAAATCATCCTCAGTCAACGGCTTCAGTTGGAAAATCCGACTGCGGCTGACCAATGCTTTATTGACTTCAAAATAGGGATTTTCGGTAGTGGCACCGATCAAAATCAAGGTACCATTTTCGACATGCGGCAAAAGTGCGTCCTGCTGCGCTTTGTTCCAGCGATGCACCTCATCGACAAATAATGTCGTGCGCTGACCGTATAAGTTGCGTCTTTCTTGAGCGGTTTCGATCGCTTCGCGGATTTGTTTGACACCCGCCAATACAGCATTGATAGTAATAAAATGGCTGCGTGTGGAATTGGCAATAACCATCGCCAGCGTCGTTTTGCCGGTGCCGGGCGGCCCATAAAAGATCAGCGAAGAAAGCTGGTCAGCTTGAATGGCACGCCGCAACAAACGCCCCGGACCAACAATATGCTCCTGACCGACAAATTCATCTAAAGTACGCGGGCGCATACGATTGGCCAGCGGAGATTCGCGTTCAATTTGGGCTTGGCGACCTTGCTCAAATAAATCCATGCAATGATTATAACCCAAAGCGAGCTTGGTTTATAACCGTATTTCTGCCACGAATTTCACGAATCTCACAAATTAGAACCGTCCAAATTCGTGTAATTGGTGAAATTCGTGGCGAAAAAAGGATATAATGTAGAGTATGCAAACCTGTGAATTCCTACCTGCGCAGGAATGATAATAAAAGCTGGGCTACTGAATAATCTTTTATTGTTTGGGTGGGTGGGGTAACGGCCGTTGACCCAATGTCTGCAAAGTGCGATTTATAGACTGACGCACTTTGCGTACTTCATGTGGAAACCAACTGCGTAAAACCGGCACAAGATGCTGTCTGTGCTCTTTTTCAATTAATTCCAATATCAAATGTTTGATTTGCTGATTTATCTTTTCAAGCCGTGGCCATACATTCTCTGGCGTGCCAGCTGAAGCCCATTCGTCAAACCAACCCAGCACACGCCGCGCCCAAATCCCTTTCGCTCGTTCCCAGCCTTTGTCGGTTGTAAAAAGTAAAGGGATTCCATCTCGTGTGTATTCAATGTCAAGCCAATACTGGTCAATACACCAATCAACCAGGCTGCCAATTTTGGGGCCTGTCAAATAACTTAATGCGCCATACTCGGCTATTTTCTCCCATTCCCAACAGTAAACTTTTTTACTACGTGATCCATTTAGAATCAGTACAACCCCAGCACGACCAGCCTGTCCAATAATCGCATCAACGGTTATAACAATTGCGTCGATTTCAGCAGGAGTAGGCGGCTCATCAGGAAGATTGAGTGTAACAGGGATTTGGTGTCGTTTTTTACGTGCCATTTTCCTATATCTCTTGAGCCAAATCTGCTGATATTTCGCGCATTTTGATTTGTCATGTCTTATGAAACCAATTTTCCAGGCGTAAATCTATGAAGTGCTCAAAATCTTTTGTATTACGTGTGACTAATGTCAAATTGTTGGTAAAAGCAACGGCCGCAATTTGCCCATTTGGATAGGAAGGTGGCCGCCCTATTCGACTTAATCGCGTCCGCTCAATGGCAAACCATTTTGCTGCGGCTGCGGTATAAGGCAATATCGGAATAGTTGGCTCAACCGTTTGTTTGATAAAATACTCTACACGTTGTTTTCGTTTTGAATCAGGCAAGCGATAGAATCCATATAACAATTCATGCCAACTAACCGCAGCAAGCGCAATTTGATCCCAATGTACTTGCAATTGGGCATTTACATTTGGCTCAGGAGGCAACCTTTCCAACTCAGATATGGTATTGGTATCTACCAAGTAGGTTAAAGCCACGGGTTCTCTTCCCGGCCAGGAGATTTATCACGCAACCCTTCCCAAATGTCATCTTCAATGTCCATAGGCTCGTCCTGCCACTCTTCTTTAAATTTCAGGTAAGCCTGCCAAAAATCAGGTTTTTTCTGTTGCGTTAGCAAGCGCTGGTATTCTTCAGATGAAAGGATGACAGCCACTGGCTGTCCGCGCCGTGTCACTTGCACGGAATTTTCTGATTCTTCTACTTTGCGAATGAGTGCAGCAAATTGGTTACGCGCTTCTGCGATTGAATATTGTGTCTGCATAATTTCACCTCCAAGATAGCCATCTTGATGGCCATTTTAGCACAAAACGGAAACGGCCGTCAATCCCCCACCAATACTCAATCTCAAACCAGGAATTTCAGTGCAAAAGTGTTAAAATCAGACCCAACCTTGTTACACACGGAGGCAGTTATGACATTGAATTGGAATCCTCCCACAAATTGGGAACGCATCACAACCATTGATGCGCATACAGCCGGTGAGCCGCTGCGCATTATTACCAGCGGATTACCCAACCTGCCAGGAGATACAATCCTGGCAAAACGGCGTTACGCGCAAAAGCATATCGACCATTTGCGGCGCGCTCTGATGTGGGAGCCGCGTGGTCATGC
>JAGRDI010000089.1:2724-10269 GCA_020432765.1 Anaerolineales bacterium
ATCGACAAGCCGGGTGATAAGCCAGTTGTGAAGATGGACACTCCCGCTGGTCGGGTAACTGCTTATGGAATTCGTGAAAACGGCCGTATTACTTCAATCTCCTTCCACAACGTGCCCTCTTTTGTATATGCCCGCGATCAGACTGTTGATGTACCTGGGATTGGGCAGCTGCGTTATGATGTTGCCTTTGGCGGTGCATTTTACGCCTTTTGCAATGCTGAAGATTTAGGCGTGAATATAACAAGGTCAGATTTTCGCAAACTAATTGATGTAGGCGTACGCGTTAAACAAGCGGTAATGGACTCGCTCACGATCACACACCCCTTTGAGCAAGACCTCGGTTTTCTGTACGGCACAATCATTGTAGGTAACGCACACAATCCACAACATCACAGCCGCAATGTATGCATTTTTGCCGATGGCGAAGTAGATCGCTGTCCGACCGGTACAGGTGTCAGCGCCCGAGCAGCATTACATTATGCACGCGGTGACATTGGTCTAAATGTGCCATTTACCATTGAGAGTATATTAGGCACCACTTTTACCGGTGAAGTGGCTGAGATTGCCCACTTTGGTTCTTATGAAGCCGTGATTCCACGCGTCACGGGCATGGCTTATATCACCGGACGAAATGAACTATTGCTCGATCCGACGGATCCACTACGCGATGGGTTTATATTACGCTAAATGATCAGGTCACAACCGTAAGATGAATCTGTGATTACCTGTCCTAAAGATCGGTTGACGAAAGTGCTAAAGTTTAAGAAAATAAAACCAACTCGTTTACAAATCCCCAAAACCATTTAGTTAGGTAAACTGCGACAGTACATTTGAAATCAAATGTACTGGACGACCGCAGTCTCCTCATATAGGAAGGTATTAGAATGAAACTGACAAATTTGATTAAAACTGTGTTCCCCGCCCAAGATGTAGTTGAAGCGCATTGTGACGGTCCTTGTGGCGTCTATGATCCCGCTCAGGCACGTGTCCATGCCGAAGCAGTCGTTTCGATGACCAAAAAACTATTGGCGCTTGACCCAGCCGATGGCAGCATTCAAACTGCCAATACAATTTCACGTTATATCGCGATTAAAGAAGAAGAAGCACACGCGACAAAAACCGACATCCTTGTTTTGTGGACTGACTTTTTCAAACCGGTACATTTGGAAGCCAACCCCGATTTGCATGACAAAGTCTGGAAGGCAACAAAATTGTGTTCTGCCGCTAAAACTGGTGTCGATCTAGCAACGGCCGAAGCACTTCTGGCTGCTGTTGAAGAAATTCATAATATCTTCTGGGCCGCAAAGGGTCGTGATGTAGAGTGGATTTTGGCTGCATAACGCAGCTTGTACGCTAAAAATGAAAACTTTACCCGCAAGCAACACCTATGAGTTGTTGTTGTGGGTGCTGAGGCTCCGGCGACGTGTCTGTGTTACCGGAGCCTCAATGCTTCCAGACTTGGCCGCTGGCGATGAACTATTGGTCGATCCGCGTGCTTATCGGCAGCAAAAACCACAAATCGGTGATGTGGTGATTGCACAGCGACCAGATCGGTCTGGAATCGAGATAGTAAAGCGGGTTACGGCCGTTACTGAAAACGACCGTTATTTCCTCACCGGTGATAATCCACATGCCAGCACAGACAGCCGTCACTTTGGCCCAGTGGGAGCAAACCATATCTTGGGCAAAGTAACCAGCAAATTTGGCTAAGCTGTTGGTCTGCGGCTGGACATCACAACTCCCACCAAAATCAAAACACTGCCCACAATCGCCACTGGCCCCGGAAATTCTTGAAAAAACAAAATCGCCAAAACGCTGGCGCCAACTGGTTCGCTGATCGCGGCAATAGAAACAAACGCCGCTGGTAAAAAGTTCAACGCCCAGTTAAATGAACTGTGGCCGATTAATTGTGGAATAAGCGCCATCGCTAAAAATAGCAGAAAAACCGGTGGATTAAAGCCAAACATGCTTTGTCTGGCAATGATTGTGCCAATTACCAATGTCACGGCCGCCATACCATAAACCACTGTCGTATAACTCAATAATGACAATCCTTGTCGCAATCTGCGCCCGATAATCATGTAGGTAGCGGCGGCGATGGCACCAGTTAGCGCTAAGAGATTGCCCAAGAGTGGATTGCTGGCGTCTGCTGTGGGGGCGATGTTGAAGGCGATACGGCCGTTGTCCAGCATCAAGACATCACTCAATCCAATTACGACCGCTCCGACAAATGCCAAACCAATGCCAATTTTCAAACCATGCGATAATGTTTCACCCAATAAAAATGGAGACGCCAATGCGACCCACAACGGCACTGTAGCCACAAAGACAGTCGAACTGGTAATTGAAGTCAATGCCAATGAACTGATCCAGGCTGCAAAATGCAAACCTAACATGACACCTGCTAAAAGTGCCAAAGCCCAGTCACCACGCTTCAATTGAGTTAATTCCGTACGCCGCCGCGTCAAAGCAAATGGCAGTAAAATCAACGCCGCGATCAGCGTGCGCCAGGCAGCAATCACCAACGACGGCACCCGCTCATCCTGTGCCAGACGAATAAAAATCGCGCTGGAAGAAATCGCGAAGACGCCAAAAATGAGGATTACAGCGATTAAACCTCGGTTACTTTTGTTATTTGCGACTTCTGCCATAATATTTTTGCTTCCTGCAAATATAAAGTCCCCGGAAGTGTTATTGCGTCACAGGTACGGGGAAGTTCGGTTGATGTAATGTCATTGCCTCATATCAACAAAAACGCTGCGCACACATGCGTCATTGTCAAATTGACAACCTGTATGTGTAAGGCTAGAATGTGAGGGTCAAATAGTAACCGTCATTTGTTATGTGAACAATGCTTACGGTGTGCAAGAAGTGCAAGAAATTGCTATAGTCATTTTTGACAAAAGTGCCTATAATTGAGGCCGCAATTAATAATTGAGCATCTTCAAGCCGATGAAGCCGATTATGGAACGTGGCGACTGTTCTCCACAGGCTAGGATGCTTACAAATATGATAGGCCTTACAAAAAAGGAGAAACCTTATGACCCATATCGTTACCAGATTGTGCTTGCGTGATACAGCATGTGTAGAAGTGTGCCCGGTAGAGTGCATGGTCTTAGGCCAGCCGGAAGCAGAATGGCCATGGTTGTACATTGACCCAGACACTTGCATTGACTGCGGCGCTTGTGTGCCAGAATGTCCCTATGAAGCCATCTTCCCAGAAGACGAGGTGCCATTTGATTATGAAGCACCTGCAGGCGTTTGGATTACTGACACCAAAGAGTTGTTACCCGATGGTGCACCATTTGAAGGTGAAATTGATGGACATGAAGTCAAATTACTCAACGCCAAACAATTAAAAGGTGGTGAGGTATTTGATCTAACCGAAGATATTCCCCCGAATTATGATTTCTTCTCTGAGGGTCCCGGTTACGACGCCTTAGATTAGTCGAAAACCCTGTATTTTTTAAGCCTCGACTCTTGAAATGTCGAGGCTTTTTGTTTAATGCAGATGATTGAGGATAGATTGTAAAATTCCCTGTGTTGTTGAAGGGAGACCTGCAGCAAGGGTATTATAAACGGCCGTTTCCACCCTACTGGCCTCTTTCCCCAACCCCCATACATAACGCGCCAACATCGCCCCACTCAAAATTGCCGCAATCGGATTAGCAATGCCTTGGCCAGCAATATCTGGTGCTGAGCCGTGGACTGGTTCAGCCACGGCAATATTATCTCCCCAATTCAACGAGGGCGCTAAGCCCAAGCCGCCACCCCAATAGGATGCAGCATCAGACAAAATGTCACCAAACAAATTGGTCGTCACCAGCGTATCAAAGCGTTCTGGTTCGCCCACCATCTTTAACGCCGCCACATCCACCAGCAGCTCATCAATCTCAATCCCCTCTGCGCCCTTCTGTACTTCTGCGTTAAAAACCTCGCGCACCGAATCGCGAAATAAACCATCAGTTAGCGGCAGAACATTGGCTTTGTGTACGATAGTCAATTTATGGCGTTTTTGGCTGTGCATGAGCGCCAGGGTTTTGACGGCAATGCGGCGGCTGGCAGAGCGAGTGATGATGCGTTCGGCAACGGCCGTTATCTCCAATTCCTGATTTCTGATTTCCGATTTCGGAATGGAGGACGCAATGCGTTCACGGCCGCTGTAGAGACCTTCGCTGTTTTCGCGCACGATGATCATGTCGATATTGGGACGCGGTGAAACAGTGGGCCAACTTTGTACCGGGCGGATATTGGCATATAAGTTAAGCTCCTGGCGCAGCGTGAGGATCGCGCTGCGGTAGCCTTCGACTTGATAACTGGGTGAGGAGACTGCGCCAAAAAGGCCCGCTCCACACTCCCGAATTGCGGCCAAAGTGCTGTCTGGCACCGATACGCCCTGTTTCTGAAAGCAAGCCCAGCCTGCTTCAGCCTCCACTATCGCTAAATCTGGGAAGACAGCTTGCAGTACTGCTGCCGCTGCCGGAATCACTTCTTGCCCGATGCCGTCACCAGGCATGACACATAATTTTGGCATGTTAACCTCCAAACCAATCATATTAGTTGCCTCCTACATGTTTTACCTCCTTTGTATAAAAATAGTAAGCGTTCAGCTATCAGCATTTCAGCTATTCAGCCCGCTGTTTGCCAATAAAAACGGCTCAATTTCTAAGTTTTAACGCTTTCTACAAGCTACGCCCTCGTTGGAATGTTAAGTTTTTTTATTTAACAGTGTATTGAACACCGCGAAATATAAAAAGGTTGTTAAAATGTCTAGTGGCAGAAGGGGACATTGAGGATAATCTTGGTGCGTTTTGTGTTTTTTAAGACGAATCAGTGACAAACCATTAGCAAACTATAGATCAATAACAAACAACCAGCGTGTTGCTATTGACACAAGGACAAATCGGTTTGAAAAACATCCTCCTGGTAGATAATCACAACTTGTTATATTCAGGCATTCACGCCATCCTTTCTGCAAACGATGATTTCAATCTGATCGAATTTATAGCCAGCGATGATCAATTGCCACACTCTATTCACCACTATGCTCCAGATATCGTACTGCTTGCATTAAATGTTACACAAGCGCCTGGCGTGAATATCGTCGGTTTTCTGAAAAAAAAGTTTCCGGCGGTGCGATTTATTGTTTTGTTAGATACTCCAGATGAATCATCCTTACAGGAACTATCGGTGCTCAATGTAGCCGGTATCATCTTAAAAAGCGATGTGTCTAAACTGTTGTTAGAGGCCATCAATGCCGTATCACAAGGTAAGCAATGGATTAGCCCCACCTTGATGCTGGCATTTTTGCACTCCCAAAGAACTCAATCTGTAGATAAATTAACCGATCGCGAATTAATGATCTTGAGGCTGCTTGTAGAAGAAAAAACAGATAAAGAAATTGCGTTGGCTGTAAATTTGGCGGAACGGTCTGTGCGCAGCCATTTGGCCCACATCTATGTCAAATTGGGTGTGAAAACACGGGTGGGTGCGGCCGTTATGGCCGTTAAACTCAAACTAATTTGAAAACAAACCCCTGTTAACCCTCAAATTGCCGTCTCCGGCAATACAAACTGCCTAAAGCGGCAAAAAAATCTGCCGGGTCTGACCTTACACATATTAAGCGCACACTTTATACTGTCGATCGTGTTAACATGTATGTCGTTTCGGGAAAGATTGAAACGACAAATATAAATTCAGCTTATTTTGAAGAGGTACATTATGCAAAATCGTTTTCAGTACATGATCTTCGGAGCAATCCTAACGCTTCTGATCATCTTTGGATTGCTGATCTTCTTATTATCACCAGCACAAGCGGATAATACATTCGCACGGGCAGTTAATGAGGGGAAACCGGTGGAAACGGCCGTGCAGATAACGAATCAATCAGTAGAGATCGCAGCGGTCACAGGTGATCAGACTAAACATGGTCAGGCGAGTAATCTTACGAATGTAAAAAGCGCACCAGAAGTATCAATTGAGACGCAGATTACGACCCAACAAACGAATGGTGATCCCATAACGGATACGGAGTTAATTCTCGCACAAGTATGGGAATTTGCCCGCCAACAAGAACGCGATCTCTTAGGACGGGAAAGGTGGATATATATTGAAAAAGAATCCTATGCGCCTGTACAATTTAAGGGGGGAGGATCGCCTGATTTACCACTCAACCAGTTGTACCCTGATGACATATCTACTTTTGAATATTGGAACCATGTAGATGAGGCCGGGTTCGTATATGAATGGTTGTCCACAAACAAATCACCGGATGGTGTCGTGCGACAATCGACTGTGATGAGCAACGGCCGTTCAGTTAATTTAACCTTACGTAATGCCGGCTTGCCAGAAGATTATTACACAATTGAGACTGAGCAATTGCAAAAAGTGGATTTGCCGACTACTTTTATTTACGATCTTTTGGAAGAAGTGCGTTATTGGTCTGATGTTCAAATGCAAGCCTATCAAGAGAAGGATAGTTTCATTGTAAGTTGGGAACAAATGTATGCGGAACCACTGGAAACGCAACTTCCAGAACCAGTAATCGGCACCCGATCAGTTTACATATTTGACATGAATACTGGGCAACTACAAACGAGCGAGCTTCAATTCCTGCCTCTGAATGGAAAATGGCAAATCCAGGAACAGGACACATATCTGACAATCAAATGGCTGCCACAACTACCCCATGAAGCAGATCAACTGTTTCAAGACGCTGTCAATTCACTTGAGCAGTAAAGGAATAAGGATAAATCATGAAGCGTAAAAAAATGACACCGATTATCTTTAGAAGACTATTCTTTGTTGTCCTGACAATCTGTACCATGTTGCTTTTAACCCAATTGGTTTTTGCGGGAACCAGCAATACAATCCCCAAATATGGTTTCTTGGGGAGTGTCACTGCATATGCAAAGGTGACATCTCAGCAAAGCGCAGGATCAACAAATGGATATTGTCAGATGTATAGTTACACCAACCCTGCTACTACGATTAATGTGATTGGTTGGACATGGTGGCAATGTGATGTTTTAGATTCCGGGAACAATATCATTAGTTACCATTATGTTGGTGGTCAAGCAAGTTCTGCCAGCAGTAAATCAGATAGTGTTTCTATGGGAGGTGCCTTCAGCCAACCTGGCAGAAAACTTAGGATCAGGGGTGTTCACGACTTCAATCATAATGGTTCAAGTCCTTCTCCGTGGAGACCATATAATATTAACGTCTACCCTTAGTTCACAAAAATAGAGCAATGTTAATGTCAGACGCTTTTTTCTAAAACTCACAATATTCAATCCCCTGGAACAACATAATTGCTTCAGGGGATTTTTTCTTTGACAATTTTTTATGGTAATGCAGCTAGAATTGTAAGGCTATTCTTCACCGGGAAAACGGCCGTTCTCCCGCACATAGTTCACAATCCCCCCCGCCGCTACAATCTCACGCGCAAAATCCGGCAGCGGTGGCAAAGCATACTCCACACCATCCAATGTAATCCTGCCCGTGTCCAGATCGAAAACGGCCGTCATGCCATCGTGTGCGGCCATG
>JAGRDI010000090.1:0-2496 GCA_020432765.1 Anaerolineales bacterium
GCCGCACGACTTTTATGGGCCAAAATCGTGGCCGCGTTTGGCGGCGATCTTGTTGCGCAAAAGATGATGATCCACGGCCGTTCTACACGCTGGAACAAAACCCAGACAGATGTTTATGTCAATATGCTGCGTACTACAACTGAAGCCTTTGCCGGTGCGCTGGGCGGCGCAAACAGCATGCATGCCGCTCCGGTTGGTGAAGGGTTTAACATACCGACTGAATTTTCACGCCGCATTGCACGCAATGCGCAGATAATCTTGCAAGAAGAGGCGAGTCTAACGAATTTGGTTGATCCGGCCGGCGGCGCCTACTACATCGAATATTTGACTGATCAGGTGGCACAAAAAGCGTGGGTGTTGTTCCAAGAGATAGAAGAACAGGGCGGCATGCTGGCAGCCTTAGAGAATGGTTTTGTGCAGGAGGCGGTGGCCGCAACGGCCGTTGCCCGCCAAAAAAACCTTGCCAAACGCAAAGATGTGCTGGTTGGCACCAATATGTATGCCAATTTAGGTGAAGAAAGCCTGACCCAAAACAGTCCCGATTATCCTGCTATTTATTCTGAAAGAGCTGCACAAGTAACAGCCTACAGGCAAGATGATCTGGTTTCTGATTTTATAGGGGGTGGCTTGGAAACGGCCGTTGGCTTAGCTGCAAAAGGAGCCACCATCGGCCAAATTACAAAAGCAATTCGCAGCAATGAATCAACTAAGGATTGCCCGACTATCGACCCCATCCAACAACAACGTGGTGGACAACCCTTCGAACAATTACGTGCCGGGGCAGATAAGGTTGCAGAAGATAGTGGGCAGCGTCCGCAAATATTTTTAGCCAATATGGGCAGCATCAACCAATACAAAGCGCGTGCTGATTTTACCAGCGGCTTTTTTGAAGTTGGCGGCTTTGAAATCATCAACCCGCCTGGATTTGAGACAGGTACAAAAGCAGCAGAAGCGGCATTGGCATCCGGTGCAAAAGCGGTTGTCATTTGTTCGACTGATGATAACTATCCATTGGTTGTGGCTGAAATTGTCTCTCTGGTTAAATCTGCAAAACCGGACATCGTTATCATTCTCGCCGGCTATCCTAAAGATCAAATTGACGCGCACAAGGCTGCCGGGGTAGATGAATTTATTTTCTTGGGCGCAGATTGTTATGCAATTAACGCATGGCTGCAAGCAGGAATCAGCTAAAGGAGTAGTTCTACGATGATTGAAAAAGCACTTTTTGGAAAAACAGGTCACTTGAGTACACGCATACTGTTTGGCGGCTTCGCGGTTGGATTTTGTTCGCAAGCTGAAGCGGATGAAACATTGGAATTGTTGTTGAAATATGGCGTGAATCACATAGATACGGCCGTAACCTATGGCGATGCCGAACTGCGTATTGGTCCTTGGATGGACAACCACCGCGATAAATTCTTCCTGGCGACCAAAACGGAACAACGCACCTATGAGGAGGCATGGCGTGAACTCAACGGTTCATTAGAGCGGCTGCATACTGATCATGTTGACTTGTGGCAAATGCATTATTTAGTTGATGAAGAAGCGTGGCAAACTGCAATGGGGCCAGGTGGTGTACTTGAGGCTTTCATTGAAGCCCGCGACCAGGGATTGGTGCGTTATTTGGGTGTGACCGGCCATGATGTTGTGGTAGCCAAATACCATCTACGCAGTTTGGAACGTTTTGATTTTGATTCCGTTTTGCTGCCCTACAATCCCACTATGATGCAAAACCCGCACTATGCAGCCGATTTTGAGCAGTTAGCTGCAGTTTGTGCCGAGCGTCAGGTGGCTGTGCAAACAATAAAATCATTGGCGAAAGGTTCCTGGGGATCAAAAAAGAAAACCCACGGCACCTGGTATGAGCCTTTCACAAACCAGGCTGATATTGATCTGGCCGTGCAATGGGTACTCAGTCGTCCAGGCGTTTTTCTGAATACAGCCGGTGACAGAACATTGTTGCCCATGATATTAGATGCAGCCAGCCGCATGGATACGGCCGTAACCCAAGAAACCATCAGCCAACAAATGCAAAACATCGAGATGCAACCCTTGTTTACATAAAGAGTGTTTTATGAAAAATCCTGATTTTACAACGATCAATTACGCTTCAACATTCGAACCACAAACCTATGCGCAGTGGCAGACACAGGTCGAAAAAGAAACGGGTCAACCGGTTGTCGATTTTGTCTGGCGTACCCTGGAACAAATTGATGTGAAACCGCTTTACACTGCTGCCGATCTGGATGATATGGAGCATCTTGGCTTTACGGCGGGGATCCCGCCTTATTTGCGCGGACCTTACCCGGCGATGTATGTGGAACGGCCGTGGACTGTGCGACAATATGCCGGTTTCTCGACCGCTGAAGAGTCCAACGCCTTTTACCGCCGCAACCTGGCGGCGGGACAGCGCGGCCTGTCCATCGCCTTCGACCTCGCCACCCATCGCGGCTACGATTCTGATCATCCGCGTGTGGAAGGGGACGTGGGCAAAGC
>JAGRDI010000090.1:2628-4400 GCA_020432765.1 Anaerolineales bacterium
GCCGCCGAAGAGCAGGGCGTGGCGCATGAAAAACTGACCGGCACCATTCAAAATGACATCCTCAAAGAGTATATGGTACGCAACACCTATATCTATCCGCCCGAACCTTCCATGCGGATCATTGGCGACATTTTTGCCTATACCGCTGCCGAGATGCCGCGTTTCAACAGCATCAGTATTTCCGGTTATCATATGCAAGAAGCGGGGGCAACGGCCGATATTGAGATGGCCTATACCTTGGCCGATGCATTGGAATATTTACGTGCCGGCATTAGTGCCGGCATGGACATCGACAGCTTTGCGCCGCGTTTTTCCTTTTTCTGGGCGATTGGCATGAACTATTTCATGGAGATTGCCAAAATGCGTGCGGCACGTTTGTTATGGGCCAAGCTTGTCAAACAGTTTAATCCCCAAAACCTTAAGTCGATGGCCTTGCGTACCCACTGCCAAACTTCTGGCTGGAGTTTGACCGAACAAGACCCGTTCAACAATGTCACGCGCACTTGTGTGGAAGCGATGGCGGCCGCTTTGGGCCATACCCAATCGCTGCATACCAATGCGCTCGATGAGGCGATTGCGCTGCCAACTGATTTTTCGGCACGTATCGCCCGTAATACGCAGTTGTTTTTGCAGCACGAAACCGGCATCACACGCACGGTTGACCCCTGGGCCGGCTCTTATTATGTCGAAACCTTGACCGATGAATTGACGCGCCGTGCCTGGGCACATATCGAAGAGGTGGAGTCGTTGGGCGGCATGGCCAAAGCGTTAGAAACGGGTCTGCCCAAGATGCGCATCGAGGAAGCGGCCGCACGCCGACAAGCGCATATCGATTCGCGCCAGGAGACGATTGTGGGTTTGAATAAATACCGTCTTGAGCATGAAGAGCCGATTGATATTTTGGAAGTGGATAATACGGCCGTTCGTCAATCCCAAATCGAGCGTCTGCAAAAGCTGCGTGCCAATCGCGATGAAACGCACGTACTCCACACCCTGGATGCCCTCACCCAAAGCGCCGCGACGGGTGAAGGCAACTTGCTCGAACTGGCTGTCGATGCCGCACGCGCCCGCGCCAGCCTGGGCGAGATTTCGGATGCATTAGAAAAGGTTTGGGGGCGGCATAAAGCGATGATACGATCAATATCGGGTGTTTACAGCAGTGAATTTGGCAGTGAAAATGAGGTCGAGCGTGTGCGCCAGATGGCCGATGAATTTGAACAGTTAGAAGGGCGCCGGCCGCGCATCATGGTTGCCAAGATGGGGCAGGATGGCCATGACCGCGGTGCCAAAGTGATTGCCACCGCCTTCGCCGACCTCGGTTTTGATGTCGATATCGGCCCCTTATTCCAAACGCCGGGCGAAGTGGCGCGGCAGGCCATCGAAAATGATGTGCATGTGGTTGGTTTTAGCTCCCTGGCGGCCGGACATAAAACTTTGCTGCCGCAGTTGGTCGATGAACTGGCCGCTTTAGGCCGTGAAGACATCATGGTCGTTATCGGCGGCGTGATTCCGGCGCAGGATTATCAATATCTCTACGACTGCGGCGCAGCGGCTATCTTTGGCCCTGGGACGGTTATTCCCATCGCGGCGCAGAAGGTGCTGGAGGAGTTGCAGCAGCGGCTGGGTTTGGATGAGTTTGTGACGGTTTAGTGCCGGGAGACCTGGGAACTCTTAAATCTTCTAGTTCTTTATTGTATAAACTTGGCATGGCTCATTTCGGAAAGAACCATCTTTACAAATTCGATCAACGTAGCCGCGGTATCCTTACCGCG
>JAGRDI010000091.1 GCA_020432765.1 Anaerolineales bacterium
AGGGCTTCTGAAACAGATACGGCTGTACGGCCGTCACTCCCCACATGGTTTGCGATTAAGTCATAACCCAATTTTGTACGCGGCCAGCGTTTGTCACGATCCATGGTGTAATACCGGCCGCATACTGTTGCCGCCACACCTGGGTTTTTAGCGAGGTACGCCTCTAAAGTCTGAGCGTATTTCAAGCCATTTTCCGGCGGCGTATCACGTCCGTCAGTAATCACATGCACAATCGGCTCAACTCCTTTTTTGTTGGCCAAATCCATAATCGCATACATATGATTACTGTGGCTGTGGACACCCCCTTCACCGAAGAGACCAATAACGTGTAATTTGCCTGCGTTTTGCTTGACTTTGTTAACGGCCGTTACCAACACCTCATTCTCAAAAAACGAACCATCCCGAATCGCCAAATTAATGCGTGTAAAATCCTGATAAATAATACGACCTGCACCTAAATTCAAATGACCAACCTCGGAATTACCCATTTGTCCATCTGGCAGCCCCACAGCTTCACCGGAAGCATCCAAAACCGAGCGTTCCAAAGTCCGTGTCCAGCGATCAAAATTTGGTGTATCGCCCAAAACAATCGCATTTCCATTCGCATTGCCGCGCAAACCCCACCCATCCAATATAATGAGTGCAACGGGTTTATATTTCTTTTCCATAACGTTCAATAGCTCCTTAAGTTGACGGAACCAACGAAAACACTGCTGATTCTTGTGTCAAGAACTTGATAATAATTTGCGTTAAAGCATCGCCTACTATGAGAAAAAACGTTCCTTCCCATTTTCGTTGCAGCAAGCTTAAATCTAGCACACTATTTGTGACCTGCAACCGTTATCCCCTATAATCATCAGCACATAAATCTTGAGAAATCTACATTGGGAAAACCGGATGACTTCCTTCGAAAATTGATTTTGTAAGTCGATAAGCGATTTGCACAAACCTGTGCTGAGGCAAATCGAATCAATATATACTTGACCGAGTACGTGGAAACCCCTAAAAATCTATGACAAAAAATAAGGAGCAAAAAATGAAAACCGTCATCAAATCACAATACCTGGCAACATTGGCCATGTTGCGACAAACAATCGAAAAGTGTCCCGACAATTTGTGGGATGCCGCCAACCAAACAAATCGGTTTTGGCATGTAGCCTACCATGCCCTTTTCTACACGCATTTGTATCTGCAAATATCTGGAGACGCGTTTACACCTTGGGAAAAACACTATGGGAATCTAGAAATTTTAGGCGCGACACCGTGGCCACCCCATACAAAACCGGAAATCGGTGAACCCTTTACAAAAAATGAAATTTTAGATTACCTTGAATTATGTACAAACGAAGTGGTTGTTCAAACGGAGAAACTCGTTTTTGATGATCCGTCTGGTTTTGAGTGGCTGCCGTTCAACAAATTTGAACTGCAACTCTATAATATTCGCCATTTGCAGCATCATGTTGGTGAACTTAGTGATCAGCTTTTCACACAGGCACAAATCGAAGTTGATTGGGTGGGGATGCAGCACGCGTAACGCTGAACAGACAAAAGTAATCAAGAATTTACCGGATTCTGGAGAGTAAAAAAAACCTGACAAAATTATTATCAAACTGCATTCACTGGAAACGGCAGCTTTTCGCCGTGTACGCCGGCGATCAAATTGCGCACTGCCATTTGTGACATTTGTGTGCGTGAAGCAACTGTCGCACTGGCAATATGTGGAACCACGATTAAATTGGGCAGGGTCAATAATTTATCGTTCACGGGCAAAGGTTCTGGGTCAGTTACATCCAGCGCCGCATAAGCGATTTGCCCCGTTTTTAAGGCCAAATACAAAGCCTCTGAATCCACAATCGGGCCGCGTGCTGTATTAATCAAAATCGCGTTTGGTTTCATCAAGCTAAAAGCGCGTGCATCAAAAAGTCCCCGGGTTTCATCGCTTAAATTGAGATGCAGGGAAATGTAATCAGCTTCACGCAGCAAATCATCTAATTCACGATATTCAACCCCTAACATCTCTTCTAATTCTGGCTTACGGCTGCGGCTATGGTATATCACTTTCATATTAAAGCCGCGAGCGCGTTTAGCCATCGCCCGGCCAATGCGACCCAGTCCGACAATGCCCAATGTTGCAGCGTGAATTTCTTGGCCGAGTAAAAGTGTCAAGCCCCAGGTTTCCCATTTACCGTCGCGCACATAATCAATCGCCTCGCCGACACGCCGCGCTGCTGCCATGAGGAGTGTAAAAGCAAAATCGGCCGTTGCGTCCGTGAGCACGCCGGGGGTATTGCCTACCGCAATGCCGCGCTTAGTCGCTGCGACGACATCGATATTATCAAAACCGACGGCCACCTGGCTGATCACCTTCAAATTCGGCGCAGCAGCCATTAAATTCACATCAATTTGATCAGTCAATAAACAGAGTAAACCAGCTTTGTCGGCTACTTTCTCAACAATCAAATCATAAGGAGGTGGAAACTCCTCATCCCAGATTTCAACTTCACAAGCGCTCTGCAATTTTTGCATTGCAGCTTCAGGTAAATGGCGGGTTACAAACACTTTTGGTTTCATCATTTATCTTTACATCCTTTGCGCCTTCTTCAAAAAAACGCATTACACATTTGTGACCACAAGTTTGTAATAAATCTTAAGCCCGATAAAAACGAAGCGCTTCTTCTAAACGCCCCAAAGCCGGTAATCCAAAAGGACTTAGAGAGATGATCAACAGTAACCAATTGTTTACCACAAAAGAAAAAGCCGTCCCTGTTTGAAAATGGGACGGCTTTTTAGCTCCTCAGGTTGGACTCGAACCAACAACCCTGCGGTTAACAGCCGCATGCTCTGCCATTGAGCTACTGAGGAATGACGGATGGGATTATATCAAATGGGGTTTGCCTGTCAAGCACAATTTGGCAGCAGTTCAGTCCCTCAGCCTCTTAGCAGTCAGGATACAACCAAAATGGACAGTTTAGGTCATCCATGATACATTTTTGCTCCATTTTTATTATTGATTCAGCTGATTAGCTGAATGCTTACAATAGGACAACATATGCAAACAGTCATTATCGTTCATGGCGGAGCCGGGGCGTGGGATTTAAGCTCTGACCGGCTTGAAATAGGAAGAGCGGCTTGCCGTGCGGCGGCACAAGTAGGCCAAGCGATTTTAACTGCCGGGGGATCGGCGTTGGATGCGGTGGAAACGGCCGTCAACACCCTAGAAGACAGCCCTGTTTTAGATGCCGGACGCGGCAGTTATTTGAACGCTCTTGGTGAAATTGAAATGGATGCGTTGATCATGGACGGCCGTACCCTCGAACTAGGTGCAGTAGCGGCCGTACAGCATGTGCAGTATCCCATCAGTTTGGCACGCCGAGTGATGGTTGACAGCGAGCATAATATGTTGGTTGGACGTGGCGCGGAATTATTTGCCGACGAAATTGGATTTCCGCGCTGTGAATTTGCCGATTTGTTGGTGCGGGAAGAACTACAAACATATCAACAACTACGCGATAATCTCGCTTATCAAACTGACACAATCTTTCACGAACCAGGCTCAATGGGCGATACCGTCGGCGCAGTGGCGATGGATGCCAACGGCAGTTTAGCCACCGCCACTTCGACTGGCGGCACACGCAAAAAACATCCTGGTCGCGTCGGTGATAGTCCGCTAATTGGCTCCGGCGGCTACGCCGACAACTTGACAGCGGCAGTCAGCGCAACGGGCAACGGCGAAAAATTGATGCAGGTGTTGATCAGCAAACAAGTTTGTGATTTTGTGGCCAAAGGGATGTCGGCAAAAGCAGCCTGCGAAGCTGCCATTGATTTACTAGCAGAACGCGTGCAAGGTGAAGGGGGATTAATTGCCGTTGATGCACAGGGACAGATAGGTTTCGCTTTTAACACAACAGCTATGCCGTATGCGTATGCTTTGAATGCTGATGAGATAGTAGACGGCCGTTGATAATCACATGCTCCCTCTTTTCCTAGATTTGCACCGAATTGACACGAATTCCAACGAATCAAGACACAATGAACAAGATTGCGGCTGACAAAGCCAAAAGTGGCCGGCATAATCTGACAAACAGATATTTATTTTGGGTTTTACTACCCGCTGTTATCGCTTTTATCCTCTATGCTTCTACTGCCCAATACCATATCAACGGCAGCAATCACCCCTTCGCCACTGATGTGGGCGAAATTCAAAATGCGCTGCCACGCTGGGGCACTATCCACCACAGTGGTTACCCTCTATACACGGCACTAGGTTCCTTTTTTGTCACCCTCTTAAATTGGATCGGCATCCCACCCGCAGCCGGAGCCTCTCTATTTTCGGCCGTTTTGGGCAGCATTAGCATTGGACTTTTGGCTTGGTTGATGCTTGAAATTGGAATGTCTGGGGTAGCAGCGGCTGTTGGTGCGCTGGCAACGGCCGTAACCACTTCCATATGGGTAGATGCTTCTATCGCCGAAGTACACACTATGACCACAGCACTCAGTATAAGCACGCTCATTTTTGCACTGCGCTTTGGCCGTGATGGGGATAAACGGGACCTTTATCTGCTGACCCTGTTTTTCACCCAGGCGGTCGCACACCAACGCTCGGTCATATTATTAGCGCCGGCAGTATTGCTCCTCATCTGGCCACATGTGGGCGATATTTTCCAGCGTATCATTCCCCTGATTTTAATCACCTTGCTGGCACCATTGACCTATCTCTACCTGCCCCTGCGTGTCTGGATGGGTGCCGATTGGGTATTCGGCACACCGGGCACATGGGATGGTTTTTGGACACTCTTTTTTGATAATCGTGCCGGGCGGGTTTTTGAAGTTGGCGTCGGATTAGCCGGTTGGCTGGCACGCACGCAAACAACGCTCAACATTTTGGCGGATGATTTATTTTGGCCGCTGCTGCTCATCGGGTTAGGTGCACTGCTTTTGATGCTGTTTGATCAGGACAAAAATAAGCGGCGTATTGGTTTAGCGCTCACAATCGTCTGGGTAATTAATTTTATTTTGACAGTGCTCATCTGGCGCGATCGGGTGGTTGATGCGCAGTTGGCGGCCAAACTGCCGGTGCTGCTCATGGCAGGGATCGGGCTGGGGGTTTTAATCGATTGGCTGCGGCAGCGTTCACAGAAATTAGCCACGGCCGTTACCATCCTCCTCTTACTTATTTTAGGCATGTGGGCCTGGCAAGCACGCGCTTTCACACTCACGATTACACGCGACCGCTCTGTTGAGCCAATCATTGAAACAGTTGACCGGCTTAAACCTTTTGCCGACGGCCGTATCACGACCGTCAGCATGCCCTGGGGACGGGATTTTTGGGGATTGACCTATGCCCAAGCATACCACGGCCAGTTACAGGGCTTAAATCTCGTTGACCACAACGCCAATCCACGCAAACTTTTAGCACGCGGCGATCATCTCCTGGCTCCACTGCCCACCTTTGTCGTTTTTCCACTGGACTGGTGGCAAGAACAGTTAAACAGTCCTTTGTATCTGGCAACGGCCGTACCCGATGTTGTCGAAATCAGCACCGATCAAATTGTTACGGCCGTAGACATCCCTGCAACCGTGAATCTTGATCTGGAAAACGGTATCCACCTGCGCTATGCCACCGCTGAACGACTAAACAACAATCAGATTCTGGTGACCGTCTATTGGGAAGCGACAGGACCCATCAACGAGGATTACAGCGCAGCTGTCCATCTAGTCACCCAAGACCCACCACTCAGCCCAACAGATATACTTGACCAGGCGGATAACAACCATCCGGTCGAAGGACTATATCCCACCTCAAGCTGGCGGGCCGGCGAAATTGTACGTGACCATTATTTGCTCACCATTCCAATCAACAGTCATCCCGCTGCCATCCGCATCGGCATGTATCGCAGCGACCCAGACACCGGGTTCATCAATTCGCCGTGGTATTCTCTAAATGTGACGGCCGTGCCCTAGTTTAGCCACAGATTAACCCAGATTAAGCAAAAATTGGGAACTTAACCCGCATACAGTCTCATAAAGTGAATACTGGTTTCGATACCACGGTAAAAATTGGGTAAATAAAAGCGTTCATTGGGCGCATGCAAGCGATCATCAGGCAACCCAAAGCCCATCAACGCCGATGTAATGCCTAAATGGGTTTGGAAATCACTGACGACCGGAATCGATCCGCCGCCACGTAGAAATACCGGTTCTTGCTCAAATACTTTGCCATATGCCAGTTTGACAGCTTTGATGGCTGGATGGTTGTAGTCGGCCAACCAGGGATAGGCGCTGTGCTCTGGCGTGATTGTGACACTCACGCTAGAAGGCGTGATAGATTGCACATAGCGTGTAAAAAGATGTGTAATTGTGTCCGGGTCCTGATTGGGGACTAAACGCATCGAGATTTTGGCATGCACACTGGCCGGCAAAACCGTTTTTGCACCTGGCCCGGTATAACCACCAATAATGCCATTCACATCTAAGGTAGGGCGTGCGCCCAATCGCTCAACGATAGTGTACTCTGGTTCACCCCACAAGGCGGGCGCACCGGTTTCCTGCAGAATAGTGGCATCGTCAATTGGCAGTTCGGCCAATAAAGCACGTTCTTCGGCTGCAAGCGGCCGTACATCATCATAAAATCCTGGAATAAGAATACGGCCGTCTTCATCCTTGAGTTTGGCGATGATATGGCTGATCACATTGATCGGATTATTGACACCGCCGCCATAACCACCGGAATGTAAATCATGTGCTGCGCCCGTGATATCCACATACAAGTAACTCATGCCGCGCAACCCATAGACGAGAGCGGGCAGCTGCGGTGTGAGCATGTGCGAATCTGAAATCAAGGCGACATCTGCGGCTAACATTTCCGCATTAGCAGCGATAAAGGCGGTCAGGCTGGCGCCGCCGCACTCTTCCTCACCCTCGACGATGAATTTGACGTTAACCGGTAAACGGCCGTCAGTGCTCAAATATGCCTCGACAGCCTTTACATGGATATACGCCTGTCCTTTATCATCGGCCGATCCACGTGCATACACATAATCATCTTTTAAGGTCGGTTCAAAAGGCGGCGTTTCCCATAACTCGAACGGTTCAACCGGCTGCACATCATAATGGCCATAAATCAACACAGTTGGCTTATCAAAACCAGCGTGCAGCCAATCCGCATAGACCAACGGATGATTGGCTGTCGGGATGACATGCACATTTTCTAAACCAGCAGCAGTCATTTTTGTTTTTAATCAGGCAGCAGCGGACGTAACATCATTTTTATGTTCCGGCTGGGTACTCACGCTGGGGATGCGCAAAAAATCCATTAATTCC
>JAGRDI010000092.1 GCA_020432765.1 Anaerolineales bacterium
GAAATCCCTTTCGCGTTCTAGAGTGCGTAAGCATGCGTGATTTGGAAATCACGGCTACAAAGTGGACTATTGAAAAACCCTGAAAAGTTGACAAATTTACCTCATGATTCATACGATTTTAGTACATTGATGTAGTTGGCGCGTTCCAAGGTAGCTGAATCGCCAATCAATTGTAGGCTTAATTTACCACGCAGTTCATTAATGCTGGCATAATCGTGTGCCTCCAGCCAGGCTTCCAAATCATTTTTGACTGTACTCAGATGATCAACCCCGTTTTTTAGCAACGCTGACGCCATTTGGACAACGGCCGCACCGGCCATAATGCTTTTGACCACGTCAACGGCCGTATGCACACCGCCCGTAACCGCGATATCAGCTTGAATCTGTTTGTATAACATCGCTGTCCACCGTAAACGCAGACGCAGTTCGGCTGGCGTGCTTAGATCAAGGCTGGGAATGATATTTTCATGCTCGATATCAAAATCTGGTTGGTAAAAGCGGTTAAAAAGAACGAGGCCATCAGCCCCAGCCTTGTCAAGTGCCTGTGCCATATTGGCCATGGCACTGAAGTATGGACTGATTTTAATGGCGACTGGAATTTTTATTTCTTGTTTAATATGACGCACCATTTCAAGATACATATGCTCGATTTCTTGGGCATTGATATGCGGTTTTGTCTCGACATAGTAAACATTTAATTCCAGTGCATCCGCGCCAGCACCCTCTAAAATGCGTGCATAGTGGATCCAGCCGCTGCCGTAATATCCATTTAAGCTGGCAATTACGGGAATGTCTAATGCCTTTTTTAGCTGAAATATGTGCGCAAGATATTGATTGGCGCCAAATTTTAGGCCGCGCATGTTAGCAACTTGTTGTAATTCTGGAGGTAAGGCATTTGGATGGCTTTTGTAATAATCTTGATGCCCAAGTTCAGCCAATTCGATTTGTTCGGCAAATAACGAAAAAAGCACCACTGCCGCAGCGCCGGCGTCTTCCAGCCTTTTTAATGTCTCTTTTTTTTCTGAAAGTGGGGATGCGGCCACAACTAGTGGGTTTTTGAGCGTTAATCCTAAATATTTTGTTGCAAGATCAGGCATTTAATTTCTCCGATATTCATAGCTAAAAGAATAATCTGTAAAGGTGGTGTCTATGTGTTGCTCTCAATTTTAGCAAAAAAGATCGTATCTGGGTTGCGAATGAGTGAGTTTTGTGGGCATGATCATCTCTGGTAAAATGCCGGGCTTTGAAGGAATCTGCAAAGATGAGTGAGTCTATCCCTGAAACTAACCGCGAGCATGCCGAACGACGTTGTCCAAATTGTGACAGCGTTGTGCCGCCTGGTGCATCCTTGTGTGTGATGTGTGGCGCTGAGATGGTTGTTAGCCGTTCAGATTCGGCAACAGTTACTGAAGAGGTGTTTGAGCCTGCTGCCGACCCTCAGGCTGATGAAGTTTTTGCAGCACCTATTTTTGAATCAAAAATGCGTGAGAAACAGTCAACGGCCGTTTCTTGGTTAACCGGTTTTTTTGTGATTATCATCGTTATTTTAGGGCTGCTCGTCTTACGCAATCAAGACCCTGTGTTGAGCCTGGCACTGGTGCCTACGTTGACTCCCATCCCGCCAACCCCAAGCTACACACCCACCATGACACTACCACCAACTCACACGCCATTGCCCACAAACACACCGACCCTCACGCCGTCACCGCTGCCGACCGACACACCACGCCCTCCCCGTTTTCATACAGTTGCGGCTGGCGAATCGTTTTTTGGTATTTCATTTCTCTATCGGGTAACGGCCGATAGTATTGCCGCCGAGAATGACTTCACGCTTGAATCGTCACTCTTTGAAGGGCAGCAAATCGCCATCCCCTGGCCGACGGCTACACCGCCATTGGAGTCAATGCTATTGCAAATCAACGACGATACTGTGATCGCAGATGTAAAAGATTGTCAACTTTATGCCTTGGAAGAAGGGGATTCGGTTTTTGGCTTGGCGGGTAAGTTTGATGTGCCCGCAGAAGCGATTGTGGCTGTTAACCGCATGACCGATGAAACGATTCAATATTTGCAACCTGGCGACGTTTTTTGTATTCCGCGCATTGTCTACAGTGATGCATTGCCACCTACGCCCGGACCAACACCGACGGCAACGGCAACCGGTTTTCCGGGTGGCCCCACATTGTTGTACCCGCTAAACGGAGCCGTGATTGACCCTGAAAACCCGGATGTGGCTTTGCAATGGGTAGCTGTGAAGGATTTGGCCGCTGATGAATATTACATGATTGAACTGATTGATCTTGATGTATTGGACGGTCTGCCTTATCGTGGTTTCACACGCGACAATAGTTTTAAGATACCGTTTGATTGGCGTCCCGCCCTGTTTGAACCGGAAACGCATGATTTTCGCTGGCGTGTGAGTATTGTACAAGTCGATGGTCAGCGTGCGGATGGTGGCTTTATTTATCGTTATGGTGGTCAAAACAGCGGCGATGCAACGTTTAGCTGGTTAAGTGCCACACCTACGCCAACGCCTACCGCAACCCCCACAGCCACCCCTGAAACTGAAAACGCAGCTTTGAATTGATTTAGGGAGAGATTTGTCCAATCTTCAAGATTGGACAAATCTGTAAACTTAACGTTGGTTTTGAACGGCCGTTTGCAAATCCGCTACTTCTTCTTTTGAAAGATGCCGCCATTCGCCCGGTTTAAGATTGCCAATGCTGATAGGCCCAATGCGTTCGCGGCGTAAATGGCGTACTGGATGACCAAAAGCAGCCGCAATACGTCGGATTTGACGTTTACGCCCTTCACGTAAAATGATGCGCATGCGCGTCATTTTTTCGCTGCGTTCAAGCAGGTCAATGGGTGCAGCGGCGGTTAATTTGCCATCCAAGTTGATGCCGCGCCGCCATTGGTCTATCGCCCAGTCGGGCAATCGCCCTTCCAGTGTGACATGGTATAATTTTTCATGTTCATAACGGGGGTGAGTTAGACGATGGGCTAATTTGCCATCGTTGGTCATTAGGATCAACCCTTCACTGGGTTTGTCCAGACGACCAACCGGATAGATATGACCCTCTACAGGAATTAGATCGCGCACGGTTTTTCGCCCCTGTCCCATTTCATCTTCGAGGGAAGAAATAACCCCTCTGGGTTTGTTGAGGATGATATAGAGGTTTTTTTCGTTGGCGAGGTGCAGTGGACGGCCGTCTACCATAATTTGGTCTGTTGCTGGGTCTGCTTTGTCGCCGAGTTTGGCAATACGGCCGTTGACCTGCACACGCCCGGCCGCAATCACACCTTCATTTTCGCGTCGTGATCCCAAGCCGGCATGCGCCATTAATTTTTGTAAACGTTCTTGCATGATTTAATCCCGTATGATTGCACACTATTCTGGTAACTAAATGTTTTTCAATTTGTCATTCCAAATTTATTCCTCTTCATCTTCTAGTGCTGGTAATTCAGTCAGCATCGAGAGCCCAAAATGCTGTAGAAAATCAGCCGTTGTGGCATAGAGAATGGGGCGGCCGGGGGTTTCCATGCGTCCAACTTCTTCGATGAGACCTTTGCTTAGCAACGTGCGTAATGCGCCGTCCGAATTCACGCCGCGAATTTGATCGATGCGAGGTCGTGTGAGGGGCTGCATGTAGGCCACGATTGCCAGGACTTCCAATGCTGCCTGGCTGAGACGTGTGGTGACTTCAAGCCCTAGAAAATTTTCAATCACGCCGCTGGCTTCGGGGGCACTGGTTAGTTGCACAGCATTGCCGACCCACTGTAGACGAATGCCTCTTTTACGATATGTGATTTCTAGTTCTGCTAATAAGTCGGAAACGGCCGTTGTGGTCAACCCCAATGCATTTCCCAGACGTGCTGGCGAAACGGGGCCGCTGGTGACAAACAGAATGCTTTCCAACTGAGCAATTGGAGATAATGATATTGTTTCGGTTTCAGTAGACATCGTCAATGATTATAACAACGCCCGCCACGCCTTCCTAATCTTTAACCAGATCACTATGTTTCCACTTTCTGCAAAAATCAGCATTTTTGCCACTGATTTTCACGGATTTGCACAGAGTAAGGCGTAAATCCGTGTTAATTCGCGGCAGAAACTAAAATCTGCAAAGGTAGTGTAGATTTGACGTCTTCAGACGTTTGGGAATAATACAGGATACAAAGTGGCAAAGCAGCAAAATGTCTTTGACGAACACCTTTTCAACTAAGCAACTTTTGAACTTTGCAACCCGAAAACCTTATACCATCATTATGGAGAATCAAATGAGCAACCCCCTAGAATTTGCCCGCGAGAATCAAGACCGTTATCTAAAGGAATTAATGGATTTTTTGCGCATCCCCAGCGTGAGTACCCAGCCGGAACATAAAAATGATGTTGCGTCCGCTGCTGCCTGGTTGGCAACAAAAATGA
>JAGRDI010000093.1 GCA_020432765.1 Anaerolineales bacterium
TCTGAAGACATGTAATGATTTTTCCAGTTCGTCTATTAAAAATGTGAAAGTAATTTGGTTTCAGCCAAAGCAGTAAGATCGGCCGCACCACTGCAAAACATTGAGATGCGTAATTCATCTGTGAGGGTCTCTGCTAATTCAATGACACCGGGCACGCCGTCCTTATCGGCTGCACGCAGAAAGGCTCCAGCTAAACCAACGAGATTGGCTCCTAGCGCAATACATTTGGCAACATCAATGCCATTTTTAATTCCACCACTGGCAAAAATGGGTAAGTGGGGTGCAACTTCACGACAATATTGGATAGAAACGGCCGTTGGTATCCCCCAGTCGATAAATGCACCCGCCACCCGTGCTAAACGCGCCGTGGGTGCCCGATACATTTCT
Organism: Anaerolineales bacterium; assembly: GCA_020432765.1. Lineage (GTDB taxonomy): Bacteria > Chloroflexota > Anaerolineae > Promineifilales > Promineifilaceae > JAACFF01. Next base: position 388 of record JAGRDI010000093.1, read on the forward strand.
ACCTGGCTCCACGAAGTTCCACCTGCACCGGCCACATCAATTGCCGCTACACCAGCGTCAACCAACTGACGGGCTGCTTGTTTTGAAAAGCCCCAGCCAACTTCTTTGGCAATTACAGGCACTGGCAGTTGTTTGCATATTGCCTCGATTTTGGGTAACAAATGCTCGAAATTGCCATCACCTTCTGGCTGTACCGCCTCCTGGAGAACGTTAAAGTGCAAAATCATCGCATCTGCAGCACACATATCAACAGCGCGTTGACACTCATTTATGCCATACCCATAATTCAACTGTACTGCTCCCAAATTGGCAAATAAAAAGATGTCAGGCGCAACTGCGCGAACATCAAATGTGTATTCCAGCTCGACATCTTCGATTGCTGGTCGCATCGAACCCAAACCCATGGCTATACCAACTTCTTGCGCCGCTTCTGCTAATATCCGGTTGATTGCGAGCGCTTCGGCCGTTCCGCCAGTCATGGAAGAAATGAGCAGGGGGGTCTTAAGTGGTTTGCCAAAAAGTGTGGATTGGGTATTGACTTTTGCCAGATCGATTTCAGGTATAGCCTGATGCAGAAAGAAATATTTTTCAAGGCCGCTGGTTAACTGATTAAAAGTGACATCTTCTTCGAGATTAATGCGAATGTGTTCAGCTTTACGTTGTTCATGAATCCGCGTGTCGGATGTTGTTGAATCACCCTCAACCGCGTTAACAGATACCGTCATGTATTACTCCATAAGTGCATTTATTTGTGAATTTCAAAACCCAAGCTGCCCGGTTGCCACACTGTCTGGAGACCGGGCGCGGGCGTAAGGGTTACTTTATGTGTGAATTTAGCGTTGAGTATACCCCGGTGTATGTTGATTTGCGAGAGAAGATATATTACGATATATCTGATTTAGTGACGTTTTCTGTGCGATTTCTTGGTGAAGGTCGTCCCTCAAAGATGCCTACGTTACAATAGCCACTGATCGAAAACCAGACATAAAAAATGTAATACCACGCCAAACGTGCGAAAATTTAAGAGAAGTTGTTTTCTCAATTTAAATTTTTGTTTTCTAAGGTGGTTATTAAGGAGAAAGTATGCGGGTTTTAATTACAGGTGCAGCCGGATTTTTGGGTTCCCATTTAAGTGATCGCTTTATTCATGAAGGGCATTCTGTTGTCGGTATGGATAATCTTATTACGGGCAATATGGACAATATTGCTCATCTGATGGGTCATGATCGGTTTGAATTTATTAAACATGACGTAAGTAACTACATTTATGTTGCAGGATCATTAGATGCGATTTTGCATTTCGCCTCTCCGGCAAGCCCCAACGATTATTTAATGTATCCCATTCCGACCTTAAAAGTTGGTTCTTTGGGTACACATAATACGTTAGGGTTAGCAAAAAATAAAAAAGCACGCTATTTGTTAGCTTCTACCTCAGAAGTATATGGGGATCCTTTGGTGAATCCACAGCCTGAGACCTATTGGGGACATGTGAATCCGATTGGTCCACGTGGTGTTTATGATGAAGCGAAACGTTTTGCTGAAGCGATGACCTTGGCTTATCAACGTTATCATGGGCTAGAAACTCGAATTGTACGTATTTTTAACACTTATGGTCCGCGTATGCGGTTAAATGACGGGCGCGTTGTACCGAATTTTATTCATCAGGCATTATTAGGTGAGCCGCTTACTGTGTATGGTGATGGCAGTCAGACAAGGTCTTTCCAATATTATAGTGATCTTGTTGAAGGCATTTATCGACTGTTGCTTTCTGATGAACCCTTGCCGGTGAATATTGGCAATCCGTATGAAATGACCATTTTAGATTTTGCGCATGCAGTGGTTGAAGTTGCCCATAGCAAATCCGAGGTTAAATTCATTCAGCCGGAAGATGAACGTGTGCGCGATGATCCCAAAATGCGCCGGCCGGATATTAGCAAAGCAAAACGTGTTTTAGATTGGGAACCACAAGTACATTTAGCAGACGGTTTAGCTCAGACGATTGCTTATTTTCGAGATAAAGTTTAATAAAAATGATTGTTCATGATTGGCAGCACACCTTAATACATGACCGTTCCAAATGGCGGCCGTTTGGGTTTGTGATCTTGGCGGTTTTGTGTGGTTTGTTGTTGGTCAGGCTGCCCGTTAGTTCGCTTTTATTGTTGATGGCTGCAACGGCCGTTGTCATATTAACCCTTATTCGCCCGTTGATTGGTCTGAGTGTCACCTTAATTATTGCCCCATTAGGCGCATTGGAAAATCAAATATTGGGTGGCACCTCCTTGGACAGTGGCCAGTTGCTGCTCTTATTTACCCTTGCCGTTTGGATTGCGCGTGGCATGCTGCGGCAGCGGGTAATCATTCCCAAAACCACACTTAATTTGCCCTTTCTGCTGGTTTTATTAATTACATTGTTCACATTACCTGGCTCTGCTGCCCCAAACATTGGGCTGCGTGAATGGTTGAAATGGCTAGAGATGGCACTAATTATGCTTATGGTTGTGGATTTAGGCCGTGAACATCCACAAAAGCGGGATCAAACTATCATTTGGTGTGTTAGCATGTTGCTGTTGGCGGGGATTAGTCAGGCGGTTATTGGGATTTGGCAGTTTGGTCTGCGTGGCGATGGCCCGGAACATTTTATTGTGTTGGGGCGCTTTTATCGCGCATATGGAACCTATGAACAGCCTAACCCGTTTGGTGGATTCATGAATTTGAGTTTGTTATTGGGGTTGGGTGTATTGTTAGGCTTGCTGACAGCCTGGTGGCATAATCGCCATTTGCGGCATGATTCGTGGGGAAAATGGCTGCTTCTGGTTGGCGGCGTGTTGTTGGCGGTTGTTCTGACAGGTCTAGGTTTGATTTTTTCTTGGAGCAGGGGGGCATGGCTTGGTTTTGCAGCGGGAACGGCCGTTATCATTTTCTTTTGGCCGCGTCAACAACGCTGGGGCGGGCTTTTGTTGACCCTCTTCATTGTGTTGTTTGGGATTGGATTATGGTTAAATATTGTGCCAACGGCCGTGACTGGTCGCTTGGCCAGCTTTACCACAGATTTGCGTTTTGGCGATGTGCGTGGTGTGGATATAAATGACGCCAATTACTCAGTCATCGAACGGTTGGCACATTGGCAAGCTGCGCTGGGGATGGCAACTGATAATGTATGGTCTGGCGTCGGCTTTGGCAACTATGAGCCGGCCTATGCCGAGTATGCCCTCATCAATTGGCCGGCTCCGCTCGGCCATGCCCACAACTATTACCTCAATTTACTGGCCGAAGTTGGCATTATTGGCTTAACTATCTACGGTTTTTTTTGGCTCGCTGTATTTTGGAGAACCTGGCAGCAGTTAAAATGGCTACCATGGCCAATGCGGGGTGTGGCGTTGGGGCTGATGGGTGTTTGGACGGGGTTTGCAGTTCATCAGTTAGTAGATAAGCTTTACGTTAATAACATCTACATTCATTTGGGTGTCATGTTCGGCTTATTACAATTGCTGGCCGATGTGGGGCAGCATGCAACCCGTGCTGTTTTGAGAGGCGAAGGATAATTTATGATTGCAACATTTGCACGCGTATCAGGCCATTTTGGTATTAACCCTAAGGAAGCGGAACGATTTTTAAAGTTTGTTGTCGTCGGTGCGATTGGTTTTGTTGTTGACTTTGGTTTATTCAATTTATTGATTGGTCCCTTCGATATTTTATTATCTGATGGAAGCTTCCTCTACAATGTTTTAGTCGGGGTTGGGTTCAGTCCTGATCTGGTTATCAATTTAGCTCCAACTTTTGCAGGCGCCATTTCTTTTATTGCGGCGATAATCAGCAATTTTTTCTGGAATCGTTATTGGACATATCCAGACTCACGTGGTAAATCCAGCCGCAGACAATTTATAATGTTTTTTCTGGTTAGTTTGGCTGGAATCCTTATTCGTATACCGATTATCACCTATTTGCATGCCCCTTTGACCGATCTATTTGTTACTATTCCGGTTTTGGCACCTTATGCTGAACGCTTGGGCGAAAATATGGCGCTTGCGATTTCCGTGGTGATAGTCTTGTTCTGGAATTTCTTTGCTAATCGCTATTGGACATATAATGACGTTGATTGATGCCAGAAAGCGAAATTGACAATTCACACGCTTTAACGCGGGCACGTATCGGCATAGACGTGACTGCGGCTGTGCTTCAGGGTGGGGGCATCGGCCGTTACACACGTGAATTAGTACGTGCATTAGTTGCTCAAGAAGCAGAGGCTAATTTCCGCCTTTTTTCGGCACGACCGCCAACTGCATCACCTGTACCGCAGCCACTGCCACAGGCCGGCAATGTGGATTATTTTCCTTCGCGTTTGACAGAACGTTGGCTCTATCGGCTGTGGTACCGCTTACGTTTGCCGCTGCCCGTGCAATGGCAGACTGGCAAGTTGGATTTATTTCATTCGCCTGATTTTGTGCTGCCACCGGTTAACGGCCGTGTTCCCACCTTATTAACTGTGCATGATCTTTCCTTTATCCATTACCCTGATACCTTCCCACCAGCATTGGTTAACTATCTAAACAAAGTTGTCCCCTGGTCTGTCGGACGAGCGACGCATATATTAGCTGATTCGCAAGCTACGAAGGATGATTTAAGCGAATTTTGGCAAGTTCCCCAGGACAAGGTAACGGTTTTGTACAGTGGTGTAAATTCAGATTTTAAGCCAGCTGCGCCGGCGCAAGAAACGGCCGTTCGTGAAAAATATCATCTGGGTAGCGAGCCGTACCTACTAAGCGTTGGCACCATTCAGCCCCGCAAAAATTACCAGATGTTGATTCAAGCCTTTCAACCTGTAGCTGCACAATTTCCGCATAACCTCTATATAGTTGGTGGCAAAGGGTGGCTTTATGACGAAATGATGGCCGAGATTTCACGTCAAGGCTTGGATGGCCGTGTGCGTTTTATTGGATTTGTCGCGGATGTTGATTTGCCAATTCTGTATAGTGCAGCCTCTCTCTTTTTGTTCCCTTCACTTTATGAAGGTTTTGGCTTACCATTGCTTGAGGCCATGGCTTGTGGTGTGCCGGTTGTCACATCGAATGCCTCTAGTTTGCCTGAAGTGGTAGGAGAAACGGCCGTACAATTGTCACCGTTCGATAAAGATGCATGGAGCACCGCCATGCTAAACCTTCTGTCTGCCCTATCGGAGCGTGAAAAACTCATAGCAGAAGGTTTTCAGCGCGTTCGTTTTTTTAGCTGGCAGCGGTCAGCAAACCAACTTTTAAAAATTTATGCAAACTTACTTTCCTAACGGTTTTTATCTGCTTGTTTTTTAACCTTTTATCTATATGTATTTGATAAGGTTCGCTAATCTCCTTCGTTTTAATACCAATTCAATGACATTGTAACGATATTCGTAACAAAATTTTGTTACAAATAATTTATAAACCAATTTTGTAGTTCCTGAAATAACCCAATTTAGGTCCACTATATTGATTGCCTGCGCTTATGGTATCGTGCAGGCAAATTAGAGGAGAATGTGTGACATGGGTTTAGTTACTTTGTCGCAGAACATAGATGAACAAGTAATTGTTGCAACGGATGCTGTTCAAAAAGCTGCATTTGCATATATTACGATTGAAGATCAAGGTGATTTATATTACCTGTTGCGCTGGAATAGAAATTGGCGCATGTATAATTTTATCGGAGGCAAATTAGAAAACCGTAAAGGAGATAACGGAGATCTAAGCAATACATTGCGACGTGAACTATTTGAGGAAATTGGTTTAAATGGCAGTGATAACTATGGTGTTCAAGAGTTAATTCAGGTCAACATCAATCAATTTTCGCAGCGAGAAAAGCGTAATAAAAACTATCATTTTATTGTTTATGGGGTAGATATATACGCACCTGAACTGCGCACAAAAATAATTAAAGATCCACAAAACATCCTGGTGAACTTCTCTGAAATTACGGCGCTTGAAACCGTTACTGGTAAGCCAGTCTCGCAAACTGCACGTCATATTTTAGAAGAAATTGAAGGAACCGTGTTCGATTTTTAGATGTAAATATTGGACATTGGCGTTTTTTATTTTACCAGAGGAGACTTGTCAGGTTTTATGATCAATTTGCTCACATGCTACTCGTGTTAGAAACTTGACAAGTCTAGAATTCGCTAGACTCCAGTAAATAGAAAATTATTGATCATAGTTCGTTTGATTAAAATATTTTTTGTTGAGGCCAGACAATGCGTCGTTCGCATTGATCTGGCCTTTTTTTTGTTGTGCTTGCGTTTATATAAACATAATGTATACTATGTATACATAAAGTATTAACGGTTTAGAATAAAAATTAAAGTTTGTGTGTGACGGCCGTATACTACTTGTGAAATATTAATTATATCGAAGTACCACAACTAAATAACCCAAATTGTTGTATCCGGCTATCCGGCAATCTGGATGGTAAAACCATGACCAATCTTTCCAGCACATTTCACGGAGCTATCAAACTTAAAACGCTATGTCTTGGCGGTCATTTTGCTCGTCCTCCCGAGGATTCTAATGTGCCCAACCAGTTTCCTCAAAATGTTTTTAGCCATACCGATGGGTTCACTTTTTTCACTGAAGCCGCTTACGATAAATCCCTATCCCTAATCAAACGAGATCAAGATATTGATTTAGTGTTTTTAGATGCTGATTATGAGTCTTTGTCCGAAATCACTATGTTTATCACCCAACTTAAGGAAATTCGTGCGAAACTTCCCGTAGTTATTTTTACCAGTAGTGCTGATGACAAGATGCGCTATTTAATTCGGGAAGGAGCTGCTTGGCATTTCATGAAGCATTCACTCGCCATTGATCGCTTAGCCGAACAAATTCATAAGCATGTATTTTCGCCTGTTAATTGGGATGAAGTCTTTGAACAATATGCCAGTGACACAGTCAAACCACGTATTGAACCAGGACTAAGTTATGACGACCTCGAAGCCCTGAATAAAAACCCAGAAGAGCGTTATATAATCAAACGTTTGTTTGCTAATAGTGAAGTTGTGCAGATTTTTCGTATGGATGAAGGGTTTAGCGGCTCTCGGATTTACACGGTAAAACCGGCTCATCAACTTAAGCGCATCCTGAAAATTGAAGTCGCCGACCAGTTAGAGTCTGTGCAGGAGAAACAAGAAGGGTTGATCCAACCACGTCTAAACCGCCAGGTTGGCCAGTTGCAAGGTAAAACGATACGCGGTCAACATTTGGCAGGAGCTTGTTATACATTAGCTGGTTCAGATCGCGATGCCATCACTTTATCTCAATATTTACAAGATCAAAACCGGGTACGCAAAGAATTAATCGATAAAATATTGGATCAATTACGTTATAGTATGGAACAGCTTTATGCCGGCAGCAGTGACACAGAACTGCGTTATTGGGCGCCTTTATATTCGCGTGTGTTACCGCCTCATTTTTCGCTCATTGATGCAGAACTCGTTGATACCAGTCGCATTGACGCCGATTTTGTTTTTCGTGCAGATGATGTTTCCACCTTATCGGCCGTACCTGGAAATCGCACTCTGCGAGCCATAAATGAAGCAGTTATTGCCGGTACAGAACCTGACATTATTCTGCATGGCTTTGAAGTATCGGAAGTGGATTCAAAACAAGGTGTAATTTATTTACATGATGACTTAATTGCACGTTATCCTATATCTCACTTATTAACTGGGAAAGATCATCCCATTTTGCGTTTTAAGGTACGTTTGAAAGAAGTTGAGCATGATTTACTAACACATCCAGTATTTCGTCGTGGCAAGCGCGTATCGATTCGTGGCCGTGTGACAGAAACACAAGAAACAATTTTAGCCCGTAATATTTCAGAAATAACTGGAAATCCATTTGATTTTCAATCTGATACGTTTGATTTAGTATCGGGTCAGTTCTTATCGCCAATTGTTAATATTCGTTATCTTTTATGGGAAACTGGGCGTGAGGATATGATTGTACCTATTCCTCAAGTAACCCCGGTTTTACACGGCGATCTTAACACAGGCAACATCCTAATTGAAGATGGCGATGATGTTCCAGTTTGGCTCATAGATTTTTCTGATGCACGCTCGGGTCATGTTTATTTTGACCTGGCTAAGTTAGAAGTCGAATTTCGTACACATGTTTACTTTAAATTATTCAGGGATATTGTTGATGATGGCATCTGGGATGCTGAAACTGCTTTTAAGTTTGCCTTATTGGTCGAAAATATTTTGCTTCAAAAATCCGACGAGAAATTTGAAGATTTTGTGGCCATTTTGCGAAATTTTCAGACTGAATGGTATGATCAGTTGTATACACAATTCCCACTTTATTTTGAGAACCTGCTTTATTTCCTCTATTCGTTGCGCCAAATTGCCGAAACTTATAGCCCAGAACGGTATCGGTACCATTATCCTGTAGCCGTTTTTTTTCAGAGTATTGCGGCACTGAAATATGAGGGTTTATCAAATCCGGGGCGACATCCTTGGGCAAAAAGAATTGCACTTTGTTGTGCTTTGGTGACTGGTAAACAAGCCGTTGAAGAAGGAAAACGTCCCCATGAAGTTGGCAGTGCTTTGAATGCATTGCGCCAACGCAGCGCATTAGCGATGGTTACAGTTGGCAGCGGTGAAAATCGTAAATACTTATTGCAATGGAATCGTAACTGGGAAATGTTTAACCTGGTAGGTGGAAAAATCGATAATAGTAAAGGTGATAAAGATTCCTTTGCCCGTGCGATCCAACGCGAGTTATTAGAAGAGTTAGGCCTCATAAGCCCCAAGGATTATCGCATTATCAAAGAATTAAAGCCGGTTACAAAGATTCAATTTTCCCGACGTGAGTATGTTTTCAAGGATTATGAGTTTCGACTATTCCAAATTGAGTTTTTGCCACGCCATCCGCAGACCCGAGAAGATTATCATCGTTTAGCACCACGTTTATCCCCTGATCGTGAGAATATTCTCGTTACCAGATCTGAAATTGAACATTTGCGTACGATTGATAATCGGCCAATTTCTGAAACGACACGCTTGATTTTACGTGAATTGGGCGAAATTGATGCCATCCAGGCTAGTGATAATTTTACTTCTCTCGATTTTCAATTGGATGAGGATCAACTTATTGTTAGCCGGGGGCGCGCACAGATGCGGGGTAGATTGGTAAATCCACGCTTTGCTAGTCTTGTAGAAAATGTAACGATTGAAGTGATGCCATCTCCTAGTTACGAAGTCGTACAAGATTCTGCCATCATGCAAATCGCTTCTTTGGATGCGGGGCAGGAAATTGCACTGGCGATTTGGTTACAGCCAAAGGAAAAAGAAGCGAACGTGACGTTGCGGGTAACATATTATGATGTTCGTAACAATGAATATAGGCAATTGTTGGAAAGTCAGGTGACTTTTCATGCTCAAACGCGATCATTGTTTCATATTGATAATCCATACGTTGTTGGCAAACCTTTAACTGCTGCCTCCGAGGCTCTTTATGTTGGTCGTGAGGACGTGTTTGCCTGGATTGAAGAAAATTTACTTGGGAAAACGCAGCCGAATGCATTGATCTTGTATGGTCAGCGACGCATGGGAAAGACATCAACGCTTTATCAATTGGTTGGGGGCAATCGCGGCCAAACTATTCGCGAATATCCTGGCCATCCAATTTATCCAGTTTTTATTGATTTGCAGGGATTGGCAAGTTGTGACACAGTCGAATTTTTTGAGAAATTGAGTCAAATCATTGCGCGGCATTTACATCGACGCGGCCTCAAGATTAACCCATTGGTTTCGGCTTCAATGAATGGTCAAAAATTTTATGCCTTTGATAAATTTTTGGATGATGTTGAGGCCATATTACCTCTAAATGGATTGTTAGTTCTGATCATGGATGAGTTGGAGCAGCTGCAGGTAAGTGTTGAAAGTGGCCTATTGCTACCTGAAATTTTTCCTTATCTGCGTTCTTTAATGCAACACCGTTCTAGATTAACTTTTATTTTAGCTGGAACGAATCAACTGGTTGAAGATTATTGGAGTATTATTTTTCACGTTGGCATAAGCCGTGAAATCGTTTCATTAACACGTAATGAAACGGAAATATTGATTCGGGAACCTGTGCAGCCAATGCTCACATATGACGAATTGGCTGTCGATCAAATTTGGCTGGCAACGCAAGGGCATCCTTATTTCACACAATTGATTTGCCATCGTCTAGTTAGCAATGTTAATTTAGAGAGCCAGCGTGGTAAGACGATTACCTTGAACGACGTGAGAATAACGATAAATAAAACCCTTGATGAGGATGATAGTCATTTGTTACATCTTTGGAATGAGAGTTCGCGTGATGAACAATTTGTGCTTGCCGCTTTGGCTGGGACGTTGGAACATGGTGAAGAAAATGTATCCCGTGTGGAAATTTTTACACGTTTGCGGGACGCAGCCATTTTAGAAGAAGATATCCAGGATGCATTAAAACGATTAGAGTTGAGACGGTTGGTTTCGCGCACACCGGTGGAGCGACAAATTCAGACGCGTTTGCCGCGTCCGGGGGGGTGGCAGCCCACATTGGTCAGTAAAGATTATGCCTATACTATATCTTTTGATTTGTTACGTCGTTGGGTAGCAAAAAAAAGAACGTTAGGTTCATTGTTAAATTAGCCGGGTTGAAAAAATGAATTTACCGTATATTGTGGGACCACCCATACAAAAAGCAACAGATTTCTACGGCCGTTCCACCGAAATTGCGCGTGTATATGAGATTCTTGCGGGTCAGCAAGTGCAATCATTGAGTGTTTTGGGGTTAGCGCGGGTTGGTAAAACGTCTTTTTTAAAGCAGGTTGCCCGGCCTGAGGTTAAAGCTGCATATTTAGTACAGCCAGAGCGATACATATTTATATTGCTTGATGTCGCTTTGTGTAAATCTGCTGAACTATTCTATCAGAAGCTGTTTTTGGAACTAGTTTCAATATTGCGGATTAATATTTCGAAACCTTTGCATATACCATCTTCAAGTTCGATTTCATTATACGATATCGAGGATTTGCTGTTGCAGATAAGTGGATATCGTGTGGTTCTGTTATTGGATAATTTTGATTCAATTCTGGATGGCGAATATGACCTTGAATTTATGACAGAGTTACGTGCGTTGGTAGGTGCTTGGGAATATGAATTAGCGTGTATAACTGCATCATATCTTGATTTGTATACGTTAGGTGTGGCGATGGGTTTACCGCCGACTTCTCCGTTTTATAATATTTTTTACCCAAGTCCAATTTTTCTTGCTGGACTCGACGTGCAAGCTTGTGATCAATTAATTTGTGAACCACTGAGGGGCAGCGAATATTCGTGTAGCAATGGAGTTGTTGCTGAAATTTGTGAAACAGCAGGGACTATTCCAATTTGTATGCAATCAACGGCCGTTCGTTGGTGGCGTCAACCAGGTTTGGAACGGCCGTTGTTGGTAAATGTTTTCACACGCTGGTGGGATGCTTTTACCTATCTTGAGAAAACGCTTTTGTTGAAAATTGCTATGAAGCAATCTTTAACAGCGGGGAAAGTTGATATTTCTACACGTGAAACTTTACAAAGATTGTTAGATTATGGGGTAATTGTGGAGTCTGCAATGGAGCTGCGCTTAAATGGGAACTTGTGGGCAAATTGGATTCAAGAACAAAGCCATACATTTGAAATTGTCGATCCTGCCGTACAGTTCTTCTCTAATAAATAGATAAGCGGCGTTACTTTATGATGTTTAGCAGTAGAACAGTAACAACAATGCACTTAAAGTAATTGAGGTTGCATTACACCTGAGGCAGAGCCTGACTTTTGTAAAAAGTTGGGTTGATTAGAAATAGTTTGACTTCTTTGGGGGAACGCAGCCAAATCACTTGTTTTTCTTTGGGTAGTCGATTCAATTGGAAGAAAATCTGGGGTTTGGCACGTTTTGGGTAATTCCAAATCCATTTCATGAATTTGGGAAAATGGGGGTCAAATATTTTTTCTTTACACCCCTTGGCCATATCTGGACGAGACTCGTTATAGTACATTATTCTGCGTTTCATCGCTCGCCAAGTGCAAATCCAAGGTGGTAAGTCCAAGAATATGATTGTATCAGCAGCTTTTAAACGCACGTCCAACGTATTGCGGTAGTTTCCATCAAGAATCCATTTATCCTTTGCTACAAAATCTTCAACCATATGGGACCATTCGGAATAGGGTGTTCGTACCCAGTCTGGCTTCCAGAAATATTTATCAAGATGAATGACGGGCAAATTTAATATATCTCCAAGTTGTCTTGCTAAAGTGGATTTTCCTGACCCACTTGACCCTATAATCAGAATACGTTTCATGGCGACAGTGTAATCGACTTTCGGGACTAATATTTGGGGATTATTTGTTGGTTGTGTTTGAGAAATTGTGTCAATTGAGGCACTGTGAAAAGACAAATACCTACTATTCAATACCGGGTTAACCTTTACATTTATCGCCATTTCCGTTACTTCTCTACAATGTGATTTATTTTGATAGTGTCCAATACGTGTATTTAAGTGAACCCTTATAAAGTTTCAATCTAACTTACACAGTTCATATCCTAACCAAAAATAAGAATTTTTAGGTGAAAGCAGAGTTAAAAAAGCAAAAAAATGCGAAAAGGTCGAGATTTATGTGTAAAAAAAATCACAACGGCCGTTTCGAGGGTACACCGACACGACGAGGAAATTTTAGGGGTGTAGATGAGATTTTGGGGATGGTTATCAAAAAGTGAGGGTTGGCTACAGTGGGCAGATGTAGCTGGATAGTTGTTGGAGAACTACCCCCAAGCTGATGAATAGCGGGAGCAGCAAAAGCGGTTTCATTAATAGCATTCTCTCCCTTTTGGGCTAGAGCATATCCTCCAACTTTGCAAAAGGGCAGCAAATATTCGACCAAAACCTGTAAATCGGCCACGGCACGCGCTGCTGCCCAATCATATTGTTCGCGATGTATTGGGTTATGTCCCAGAACTTCGGCGCGGTCTGCCACAATTTTGACATCTTCAAGCTTGATCTCGCTAACCAAAGTTTGCAGAAAGCGTGTTTTCTTTTTCACACTCTCAACCAAAGTTAGCTTCAATTGTGGATAAAGGATTTTTAAAGGTATACCTGGAAAGCCTGCACCACTGCCGATGTCAATCAGGGAACGGCCGTTTAAATCACCAGTCACTAATGAACAGGTTAACGCATCTAAAAAGTGCCGAATCTGAATTTCCTGTGGATCTCGGATTGCTGTCAGGTTCATATTACGATTCCAATCGACAAGTAGATTCTCATAAATACTGAATTGATTGAGCTGCAATTTACTGAGTTGGATGCCGAAAATTTGTGCACTATCTGCTAGATTTTCCATAAGGCTTGATTAACCTCGACTTCTTTCAAGTCGTTTCAGTTCTTCATCGATCTTATAGGTATCGAACTGTTCGCCCCCTGATAATGCTGGTTGAAATGTTAACCAAGATTGAACAATAGCGTAGCTGCCACGTACATATAATGGGATTGCAGGGAAAAGGCCATCTTTGCCAAAAAACAAGTTTTCAACCTCGCGATAGAAACCGCGCCTTTCATCAATATTGGGCGTGACACCTGCTTGGCGTAACAAATCGTCTTCCTCACTGCAAGGTCGGTTCTGACGGTTATCGCCTTCGGTACAGTGAAAAACTTCAAAAAGCACATTGTGTGCATCAGGAGAGTAGGTGGGCCAAGCAAGCTCCCATAAGTCTGGTCGATCATTTGCATTACGATCTGTACTGGCGAGGAGTTCACCAAAACTCACCTGTTCAATTTCGATATTTATTTCTTCACAATCGAGTTCTTCGCCCCACATATCTCGAATGAGTTCAGCTTGTAGCAAGGATAAATCAGCCGTGCTTACTAAAATTTTTATCGGGGGTAATAATTTGCAATTACGAAAACTGCTGGCATTCATTTGTTGGCGTGCATAATCGGGGCTGTAACCTTGTCCTACTTCATTGATTGGTGTGGCTCCGAATACGCCTGGGGGCGTAAAATGGCGTAATTCTTGAGCTCGATTGTCAAACATGTCTGCAATCAGGCTTTTCCGATCTATGGCGGCATTAAAAGCGCGACGCACAGCTGGTTCCTGAAAGACGCCACTATCAAAATTAATTCCTAGATAGAAAACTGTTTGGTTTGTAATTAATTTAGCCTTATTGGGGGTTTTTTGTAGAAAATCATCACGAGCTTCTACAGGTAATGTACTTACATCCAATAACTTGTCGCCCCAAAGCTCATACATTTCCATTTCATCATCAAAGTACAGAATATTGATATTGTCGATATTACCTTTGCGTGGCAAGGGCCAAAGCGGGTTTTGGTGTAAAACAATTTCTTCATCTGAAAAAATTGTTGGCGAAGGGAAAAACGGACCACTTGTGATAATGTTGTCTGGTGTTTGCCAGCCGTCATCGAACTCATTTATTGGATTTTTCCATTGATCCCCATACTCTTCGATGAGTTCGGATGGCAAGGGGTGGAAAAATGGGAGAGTTGTTAATGTTAAGAAATGGCTGGCAGGCTGCATGAGGGTCACTTCAACTGTTTGAGCATCTAAAGCTTTTATTCCCAGGTTTTCCACAGAAATCTCGGAGGGCTGTTCAGTGAGATAAAGTTCTTCACATCCTTCGATGATGAAGAGTAAAAATGAATTTGAGGTAGCTGATTTCGATGAACAAGCGCGTTCAATTGCATATAGTACATCGGCCGCAACGACAGGGCGGATGGTTTCAACTGACCAGGGAGCGTTCGGGTTTATTGGGGGTGCATCGGGTTTGATCCAGAAAATATCATCCCGCAGATTGAATGTCCAGATACGGCCGTCACCGGAAACCTCCCATGAAGCTGCTAATTCTGGCTCGACATGGTTGGTTTCAATATTGAAATTTGTAAGACCGACAAATAAATTTTCACTCAAATCATAACCGCTTTTACTGATAGTGTGCTGGGGATCGAGATCGGGCAGGGAACCTAGATAAGCTAAATCTAATTCTACCGCTTTTTGTTGGATGACCGTCGTAGGGAGTGGCGTGGGCGTAGGAGTATCAATGGCCTCAATAACACGAGTCACGATCACCTCAATGTCACCGAGCATAACCACTTCTGTGACTATAATCGATTCATTTGTAACTGTGGGTTGGCAAGCGGTCAAGGTCAGTAATGAGAAAAATATGAGATACCATTTACGCTTGAGGTGGTGAATGTGAAGAAATCGAAAAATAAACATGGGATCATGCTACCCTAAGCCTTTTATCGCGACAAATCATTTTAATATACGTATACTTTGTGAATGGTGAGGAATAGGCAAATATCTCAGCTTGAATTGTGAAAATTTGCATAGTTGCTTGCCCTCACTCCGAGTAGTAAACTATTGAATTAGAAAAGTAATGAAGATAATCAACTGGAAAATTGAGAATTAATAGCAAACTGTTAAGAGTGCATACCATTTTGGTAAATTGCCAATAGAAGAAACCAGAGTATGGACACCTTTGCAGAGGAAATGGTTTTATGTATGAGCGTGTGTTAGTAATTGACGACTCCGATGAAATTCGTGAGTTTTTAACGGAGTATATTCTCAAACCAAAAGAATTTGAGGTATTGTTGGCAACAAATGGGGTGATGGGGCTGGAGATGGCTATTTCGCAGCAGCCCGATTTAATGATTACTGACCAACAGATGCCCGGCTTGACAGGTCTAGAGGTATTACGTAAATTACGCGAACGGGATATCGATATTCCTGCTATTTTGATGACTGGACAGGGGTCAGAAGAAACGGCCGTAACTGCCTTTCGTCTTGGTATTCGTGATTACATCATCAAGCCAATTGACGCTGATGAGTTGAGCGAATCAATTGATAATGCATTGCGTGAAAACCGGTTAAAGACCGAACGCGATCAGTTAGTACAGCAGTTGATGGAGAGTAATTCCCAATTACAACGCCGTGCCCAAGAATTAAACGTGCTCTACGGGGTTGGCAAATCAGTTTCATCTTCATTAGATTTGGAAGAAGTATTACATCGTGTGGTGGAAGCGGCTGTTTATGTCGTTGGTGCCGAAGAAGGCTCGCTGATGTTATTAGATGAAGAG
Source organism: Anaerolineales bacterium (assembly GCA_020432765.1). Lineage (GTDB taxonomy): Bacteria > Chloroflexota > Anaerolineae > Promineifilales > Promineifilaceae > JAACFF01. The sequence continues at coordinate 16,501 of JAGRDI010000093.1, forward strand.
CGGGGTGAGTTGTATATTCGTGCATCAAAGAATCTGGATTCGAAAGCCCAATCAATGCGTAAACGTGTCACCGACAGCCTGGCAGGTAAGGTTTTGCAAACAAAACGAGCGATTGCCATTGGTTCAGATTCGCAATGGAAGCGCACACATACTGCGCTTTTGGTGAAATCTTTGATCTATGTTCCACTGATTTTGCAAAACAAGGCAATTGGGGTTCTTGGCGTGACCAATCAACAGCAAGTCACATCATTTGACAGCAATGATACACGCGCTTTGTCAGCCTTGGGTGGCTACGCAACAATTGCCATTAACAACGCAAATATGTACAATGCGATCGAAGACGAACGCACTATTTTGAGTGCAATTGTTGAGCAGGATAATGATAGTGTGCTGGTAGTGGATGCTGGTGGGCGTGTTCTGATCTTAAATGCAGCTGCCCGTGCTATCTTCAATTTAGCTGCCGACGGTGTAATTGGTCAAGCTGTTGCTGCGGTGATTGAGAATAAACCGTTGGTGGATTTTATATTACAGCACGAAAGCGAAAATTTGTCTGAGAAAACTGAATTATTATTGGATAACGGCCGTACTTATACAGCAAAACTTGCTATTGTTGAAGGCGGCAGTCGGTTTGTCTCATTGCGCGAAAAACAGTAACCATTTTGGGGCAAACTTTATTCAAGCACTGCCTAACCAAAAGTGGTTATGCACAATCGCATTGGTCGGCTGGATTTTAATTCGGCCGATTTTCTTTTCTTGGGATAACATGTTGGCGTGAACCAGGCACAATTCCGGTAAACGGCCGTATTTGTCTTTGTAATATTCGGCTGCACGTTCAACCTTTTCTTCTAAACTACGTTTTTTATCTGTATCGAGCCAGAGCATTCCCAATTGCATATCTCTTCTCCAAAATAATATTTTATCTGCGGTTTTTTACTGCAAAGAAACGACACCTTTTAGCATTGTGGGCGGTTTTGCGCTGGTAGTGATGCGACCATGTGTCTCTTTTGGTTTAGGTTGCGTAAATGTGGAATAGGGTTCCGCAATCACAACTGGTCGCGGTTTAATAAGTTGTTTCAAGCCCAAGTGTAAATCGTAATCGCCCAAATAAGCTGCTTGAAAGTGGGTTGTTGTTTGTCCGGTGGTTGCAATGAAATCACCTTCACCTAACAAACCTTGAAATTGGCTGCTATCGGGGATGATATTTGTCGGTGTGGAAGTGGGGAATTGTGCTTCCATTTGGCCAAATATACGCATTGGTAAATATTTATAGAGCATTTTGCCCAAGCCGTTTAAATCGGGGTTACGTGAGCATAAAATTAAATGAATGCCAACAGTTGCCCCGCGCTGAATCAAGGCTCTCAAGGCATTTTTCACGGGTTTGCCACCACGCTCAATTAATTTGTCGGTATGATCAACACCTACAACAATGTGTGGCAATTTGATGGATTCTTGTTGACGATAACGCATTTCGCTGACTAAGAATTCAAGAAGTTCTAATATAGTTGCCATATTATGGCCAAGGTCAGCTAACATATGCGGTAGGTAGTTGAGCGGCTGCAAGGTTGGATGATTTTCAATTGTGACCTGTTGTCCACTTTGGGCGGCCAACATGATCAATTGCAAATTTGATTGGCGGTTATTAAGTGCCAATGAAGCTGCGATTGTGCGTAGTAAGACTGTTTTGCCCGCGTTTGCTGTGCCGGTTATCAAAACATGGGTGACGCGATTGTGCATAAAATCTAACAAAACCGGACGACCATCTTCGGCTAACCCCAAAACGGCCGTTACCGGCGGCACCTCTTTCAATAAAGCCATCAAATCAAGCAGCGCAACGGGTGGTGTATACGGCCGTTCTACTTCAAGCTGTATCTGTTCACCTTGTTGGTCTAGTTTGACACTTTCAATTCCAAGAGATTTAGCCAAATCATTCTTCAGATCGCGTAAACGATGGATGCCTGACGTGAGCTGAGTTTGCAAATTAAAGCGGACCGCATCTTGTTTGACCAATCCCCCATTTACATTTGCCGGTACATGATAATGATTAAACACTTGTTCAATTTGATGTGACTGAACATGCAGTTGATGTTTTAAACGCTTTTCTTGCATATTTTGTTGGTAAGGATTGTTCGCCATAATTATTTTCCAAAATAGAACATATGTTCGTGTGTGGTGGCAAAAAAAGAACGGCGACTGAGCCGTTCTTCAATTTATATGAATTTTTCAATTACGCGGTATTACGCATAACAAGCATCACTTTACCTTGTACTTGAACATCATCAGGATCTGCATAAATTGGTTCCATAGTAGGATTTGAGGGTTGAAGGCGAATACGGCCGTTTTCACGGTAAATACGTTTAAGCGTATTGCCTTCACCTGTGACCCAAGCAGCCACCATATCACCATCGTTGGCGATTTCTTGTTGTTTAATCACTACAATATCGCCATCATTGATCATATCATCAACCATTGAGTTCCCATTAACACGCAGTGCAAACAAACCTTCTTTATTACGCGGCAGCATACTATTACTTATCTCAATGGTATCATTCTCATCATGTGAGTCAAAACCATCATTCCCGACTTCAACTGGCTCACTGGCAACGATTGTGCCGATGATAGGTAAGCTAACAAGACCTTGAACAGTATTCGATACCAAGCCTAACATGTTGTATGCTGAATCTGTTAATCGGAGGCCGCGTGAGACAGTACGCTCCCGTTCTACCAGACCCCGTTCTTCTAAACGACTTAAATTATAATTGACAACGGATGTTGAGCTGATGTTGAGTGCACCTCCAATTTCACGAATTGTTGGTGGCCGGTTATCATCTTGGATGCGTTCCAAAATGTATTTGAGCATGCCAGATTGTCGCTTCGTTAATTGTTTTTTATTGCTCATGATTATCAACTCCTTTGAACCAATTTAGCCTAAACCTTTGCTTATATTGGCCTAAAACCGCTCATTTGTTCTGAAAGTATACACGAACAAGTGTTCGGTGTCAAATCCAGTTGGATAGTCACAGTTTTTTAATTTTGGCAACCTATTTTTTCAAATTTATTGTCTGCAATTGAGGAGATTTTTACCTTATGTCAAATTCATTTTCAGGTTGGAAAAATAACTAATAAATGGTAAAAATATGGTTTGGTATGGGTATCTGTGATAGACACTCAGAAATATCAATACACCCACATAGAAAACAGATGGTGACGGGATTTCTGCATAGATTTCGTCGCTTTCATAGGATTATTTGGAAGGAGACTACCCGTGGAAATCAAAATCACTCCCCTCAACCCCGCTGAAATGAAATCCCCCTTAACTTCTGAGTTTGGATTTGGTAATAAATTTTCCAATCGAATGTTTACGCAAGAATATACGCGTGGGGTGGGTTGGCATGCCGCCGAGATTGGTCCATATAGAGACTTTTCTTTGCCTCCATCAACGGCCGTTTTCCATTATGCACAGGAAATATTTGAAGGTACTAAAGCTTATCGGCGTGCTGACGGCCGTATCAACCTTTTTCGTCCCTGGGAAAATATGAAACGCTTTAACCGTTCAGCCACACGCATGGCGATGCCAGAGGTTGATGAAGAAGATCATCTAGCCGCCATCATCCAGTTGGTTGAATTGGAGCAGGAATGGGTTCCTGCGGCACCTGGAGCTACTTTGTATATTCGCCCTGCGATGATTGCTTCAGATGCTGCACTAGGTGTTTATTCGAGTAATAAATATATCCATTTTGTGATTGTTGGTCCGGTTGGCGCTTATTTTAAAGAGGGCTTTAATCCCGTGCCAGTTTTTATTTCCGATCAATATCGACGGGCTGTGCGTGGTGGTTGTGGTGCGGCTAAGACGGGTGGTAATTACGCTTCGAGTTTGTTTGTGGGCACAGAGGCAAAACAAAAGGGGTATTCACAAGTTTTATGGTTGGATGCGGTCCACGGCCGTTTTATCGAGGAAGTAGGCGCCATGAATATCTGCTTTGTTTATGCAGGCAAAAAAATCGTTACCCCCCCCTTAAGCGACAGCATTTTAGCTGGAGTCACAAGGGATTCTGTGCTTAAATTGGCACCCCATCTTGGTTATGAAGCTGTCGAAGAAGACGTTGATGTACATGAGATGCTGGCTGATCTCAAAAGCGGAAAAATCACAGAAGTATTTGGTTGTGGTACGGCGGCAGTCATTGCCCCTGTGGGAAAATTTGGTTACAAAGATGAAGAAATCATTATCAACAACTATAAATCGGGCCCGGTTGCTAGCAGATATTTTAATGCATTGACCGATATTCAATACGGCCGTAGCGCAGACCCGTTCGGCTGGATATTGACAATTTAGCCTCGCTTACTAGTTAACCGGCTGAGCGCTTTTTTGGTAGCTCTAACCCTGCCTTTGATAGTTTCTGACAGCAGAGCTGGATAAACTTTAAGTGGAACGAAAATAACTAAATAACAACAAAGTTGGACGATAACCTCTATAAAGTTGTCGTCCTTCGTATGTTTGGAGGATTTTATGCGCCAGGTAGCAATATTAGGCGTAGGACAGGTGCCGGTGCGTGAGCATTGGGATACCTCAATTAGACAATTAGCTATAGACGCGGCACGTGCTGCCATGCAAGACGCCGGCGTGGAGCGGGTTGGTAGCATTTATGTCGGTAACATGACCAGTGGCAATTTAAATCAACAACGTCAATTAGGCGCACTTGTCGCTGACTTTTTAGGCCAGTGGGGTGTTGAGGCGGTTAAATTGGAGGCAGCTTGCGGTTCAGCCGGCTCAGCCATGCGACAAGGGATCATCGCGATATCGAGTGGTGAAATGGATGCGGTTCTCGTGATTGGCGTGGAAAAGATGACCGAGACCCCTGGTCGTACAACGACATCTGCTTTGGCCACAGCTGCTGATGCGGATTATGAGATTGAGCACGGTGTTTCGTTTGTAGGCTTAAATGCGCTCATCATGCGCCGCTATATGCACGAATATGGGTATGATCGGCGGGATTTTGCCCCTTTCGCCTTTAATGCCCATGCGAATGGCTCTAAAAACCCCTACGCATTATTTCGTCAGCCGATTAGTCAGAAGATTTGGGACAACGGCCGTATCATTGCTGACCCCATTAGTTTATTCGATGCCTCTCCGATTGGAGATGGCGCAGCTGCCTTGTTATTGGTTCCAGCCGAAAAAGCGCCTGAAGCGGTGCGTGTGATTGGATCAGCCTCAGCAATTGACACCCTCGCCATTCATGATCGTGAAGATATATTGCGCTTGCAAGCGGCTGAAAAATCAGCCAAAGCTGCCTATCAACAAGCGGGCATTGGCCCAGATCAAGTTGATTTTTTTGAATTACATGATGCCTTTAGTGTAATGGCGGCACTTTCTTTGGAAGCGTGTGGGTTTGCATTGCCCGGAGATGGTGTCAAAATGGCAATGGATGGTGATATCTTCCCAGGTGGAACGCTCCCGATTTGTACTTTAGGTGGTTTAAAAGCGCGTGGACATCCAGTTGGCGCAACCGGGCTGTATCAATTAGTCGAGGCAACGTTGCAATTACGTGGTGAAGCTGGCGACGCCCAAATTGATGGTGCACGCATTGGCATGACTCAAAATATTGGCGGCAGCGGAGCCACGATCGTGACCCATTTGCTACAAAAACCATAAAGAGAGAGCAAGGTTACAAAATTGCACGGTTAGATGTTCTTTGATCAGTAATTCTGCAACTTTGCTGCCCTGGAAACATTACCCCTGATGTCTTACAGCTTTTACCAGCGTCTCCACCACCGTTTTCGTTTTCAGCAGGAATTTGCTCGCAATTATTCGCCTTTGTACACGGCCGTTTTTGGAGTTGTTGCTGATTGGTTTGAAGCCGATCCTGATGATCTGGTCGTAAAATGGTTATTGAGAGCGGGCAACGGCCGTTCTGCATTTGATGTGCCTTTATTGTTAGTCGCTGGATTGCACCGGGATGTACTCATGGATATTCCTGCTGCAGCTGAACTGGCTGGTTTTTATCCGTCAGTCGGAGGTGTTGCCACTGCCAATCGTTTGTTTGGCGCGGAGCTGTATGATGAGAATATACCATCTATGGCTGGGTATCCTAAGCCGTCCAGCCGCCTGCAAGCAGCTTTGCGCAGCACAGTTCTTGACCGTCGCGACGCTTTGGCGGAGTTTATTCAAACGTTTACAGTTCAAACCAACGAGACTGGCCGTGGCATCGTTTGGCTGCTGCCCTTATTGCTTTCAAATTGGGAGGTAGTTCATCTAGTTGATTTGGGTGCTAGTGCGGGTTTGAATTTGATTGCAGATCAGCGTTCTTTTGAATTTTTTGATCATAATGGCCGTTCACTCACCACAATTGGGCAAGGACACCCAGGGCAATTTGCAATCGATATCGCAAGCGGGATTTTACCTGAATTACCGCAGGCTCGCGGATTACCAAGAATTTTGAGCCGGACTGGTTGTGATTTGTTTCCCTTTCGTTTAGAAACGGCCGTTGACGAACAAACTCTTGCCGCATTCATCTGGCCGGATCAAGTTTCGCGTTTACAGCGATTGCGTGAAGGAATCACTGCCTTCCATCAAGTGCAGCAAGGAACAGCTCCTGTTGATTTACATCCTGTCAATTTGCCAGATGAATTACTCAGCTTTTTGCAAAAAACAATTCCATCCACATCCCACCCACTCATCCTTTACAATACCTTTATAAGCATGTATCTAGCTAAACGGGGCGTTGTTTTGCGTGAGGTTATTCATACATGGGCAGAGCAGCAGCCAAGACCTGTTTTATGGGTGCAGTGGGAGCCTATGAAGAATTTGGGCGGCGATGCTGCTGAACCCCAATTTGGTTGGCTGTTATGGTTAGCAGATTATTGGGAAAATGGTGTCCATTCCCAATGGTGTTTCGGTTGGACACACCCACATGGCCATCATCTGGAATTTTTGCCTGGAATCACCCAATGGGCAGAAAACAACGCAAAAACATGATATTATCCTCCAAACTTTTTACTTTTCTTGCTTCGATGTTGTCGTGAAAACGCTGCAATTTGCCTCAAAATCTAACTAAAACTATACAAATAACTATTAATTTGTTATATTTCCATAGATTTATACATCTTTACTGGAGTCTGGCGAATTCTAGACATGTCAGGTTTCTACCATGAGCAGCGTGTGAACAAATTAATCATAAA
>JAGRDI010000094.1 GCA_020432765.1 Anaerolineales bacterium
TTCTTTGAGTTGAGCGGCAAGTTGTGTGAGGCTTTGGTAATCGTTACCAGCCTGATTAACGGCCGTTTGCATGGCATCCTTCTCATTTTCTAAAACATCAATCTGTGCTTCTAATGCGGCCAACTCTTGTTTTTCTTTCCAGGTGAGTTTGCGAGAATCAGTAGAATTAGAGCTGGTTTTGGTTTTTTGTTCGGTTGGCTGGGGCAGCGGCCGATTCTGCGCTTGTGCCTGGATTGTACTTTCGAAGTTGCTGTAAGGGGTTGGATAACGGGAAGAGAAACGGCCGTTGTCAAAAGCTGCCAAAAAATCGACCGTGCGATCCAAGAAATAACGATCGTGGCTGACGATGACCAGACAACCCTTAAATGCATCTAGGAAAGATTCCAAAACGGTCAATGTTTGAATATCGAGATCATTAGTAGGCTCATCCAGAATTAAAACATTGGGCTGATGCACTAAAATACTCAACAAATATAAACGCCGCCGTTCGCCGCCACTGAGTGAGATGATTTTTGCTTGCTGTTGTGGTCTTGGGAATAAAAACCACTCCAGCATTTGTGCGGCTTCGATACGGTCACCCTCTGTGGTTTTAATCAAAGGCGCTTCTTTATTGATGAAGTCGATTACCTTCATATCTTCTATGAGCCCACGGTTGTGTTGGTCATAATAACCAATATGCACCGTTTCTCCCCAGGCTATGCTGCCGGAATCTGGCATTTGTTGGCCGGTGAGGATATCGAGCAATGTGCTTTTGCCGGCTCCATTGGGCCCAACAATCCCGATACGGTCACCTGTATCAAGCTTAAAGTTTATGTCCGTGAACAGTTGAGTCGTGCCAAAACTTTTGCTCAGATTTTCGGCTTCCAAAACCCGTTTGCCGAGCCGTCGTGTGGCCAAAGCAAAAATCACCCGCTCGTCACCACGGTCATAATGAATCGTTTGCAACTCCGCGACACGTTGTTTGCGGGCTTTTTGTTTGGTAGAGCGTGCCATAGCTCCCCGTCGCAGCCATGCCAATTCACGTTGCAGCAATCTTTCGCGCTTCCATTCTGATTCAGCCAGTGTTGACTCGCGTTGGGCGCTTAATTCCAGGTAACGGCCGTAATTACCCACATAACTCACCAACTGCCGCCGGTTTAATTCAATGATGCGATTGGCCACACGATCCAAAAAATAACGGTCATGAGTCACCATCAAAAGCGCCCCCGCACGTGTGGTTAAATAGGTTTCTAGCCAACCAACTGTGGCTGCATCGATATGATTAGTAGGTTCGTCTAATACCAACAGATCGACTGGGTTGATTAATGCTTGGGCGAGTGCGACCCGCTTGCGTTCACCCCCACTAAGCGATCCTATTTGTGCGCCGAAATCGGTTACGCCTAAACGCGAGAGCACTGCTTTGGCATCTGCTTCAGCATTCCAGCCACCTGTGCGTGTCATTTCATCTGTGAGCTCGGCCAACTTTGTTTGTAAAGTTGGGTTAGCAGGTTTTTGTTGTAGCTGATGGCTCGTCCATTCATAATCGCGCAGTAAACGGATTTGTGGTGCTTTGCTGGTGAAGATTTGTTCTAGAACAGTCAAATTGTCGTTTAAGAATGGTTCCTGTGGTAAGAAATGCACTTTCACGCCGCCCCAGATTGTGACACGGCCGTTATCTGCTGGCTCTAAACCCGCAATAATGCGCAAGAGGGTCGTTTTGCCACTGCCATTAACGCCAATGAGACCAATACGCTCACCTATATTTATACGTAAATCGACACCCTCAAGTAAGATACGTTCGCTAAACTGTTTGGTGACATTTTCCAGGGTGATGAGGTTCATGGCGGGTAGCATAGCATGTTTTGATTTTCAGGTAAAATCAAGCTCCAAAGATATTTGAGGCGAATTGGGACGTTAAATGTAAAGTAATTTACAAATTTTGTGCGTACAAAAGCTGTTTTTGAGCTATTTTTTATGTTATAATATTCCTAAGTTAATTTGAAACAACTTCCTCTTTCCTCCTTTTTCTCCTCTTCCCGAAAGAAGCCTCGCAATCGCGGGGCTTTTTTCATTCTGGATCTGCTTTTTGTGGTATAAACATGGGCATGACAAGTGCGACCATTTTAGTTGCTGATGACGAAGCCAATATCCGTGAGCTCACGCGGCTCTACTTGCGCAAAGAAGGGTACCGTGTGGTAACTGTCAATGATGGTGCGGAAGCATTGACCAAGATTGCCGAAGATGCCCCTGATTTGTTGGTTTTAGATTTAATGATGCCTACTATCGATGGATGGGAAGTCTGTCGTCGGATTCGTGTTGACAGTGATTTGCCTATTCTGATGTTAACGGCGCGTGATGACGATATTGATAAAATTGTGGGTCTTGAAATGGGCGCCGATGATTACTTACCGAAGCCGTTTAATCCACGCGAGCTTGTAGCGCGTGTGCGTGCGATTTTACGGCGGGCGGGGCATGATGCTCCCGATGCACGTCCTGTTGTGCGCCAGGTAGGACAAACCATTATTGATCCGGCAGGTCGTGAGGTGCGTGTCAATGACCGTCGCGTGGAAATGACCGCGAAGGAATTTGATCTCCTAATTACCTTGGCTGACCATAAAAACATCGTGCTATCTCGCGACCAGCTGCTTGACCTGGTTTGGGGGTATGAATACTATGGCAAAACGCGCACCATTGATGTGCATATTGCCAATTTGCGTGAAAAACTGTCGGACAGTGGGGTGATTATCGAGACAGTTTGGGGGTTGGGGTATAAGTTGGTTGAGGATATTGGTTAAGGCAGGATATTTTACATTTCCCTTACAACTTTTCGATAGATTAAGCTTTGGTTTATGCTAAACTACGTTTCAGATGTTAGATAGTTTACGTAGTCGATTGTTGGTTTCTTACTTTTTTGTGGTTGGGGTTGCTCTTGTCGTTGTGGCCGCCGCCTTGTTCGGATTTGCGACCTTTTCTACAGTCCGCACCTCGCCGACCTTCCAGCGCCTAATCGTTGTTGGGACAGTTAACCGGCGCGAATTGGCGCGTTTGCGTGAATTAGGTGCTGATGGTCGTGTGATTGAACAGTTTCTAAAAGAAACGGCCGTTGACCAAGACATACGCATTCTAGCCGCTAACCCACGTACGCGGCAAGTGATCTTTGATAGTCAAGAAACAGAGAATTGGGTAGGTCTATTTCTCTCAGATGTAACGCAGTCAAATCGTTTACGCTTGAATGTAACCCAAGACAGCATTGTTGGTCGGTTCACACCTCCCGATGGCTCTAATTGGCTTGTTTATGCGCTGCCCATTACCGAAATCAATTCATCTTTGATTTTTTACGCCCAAGAAGAACCAACGCCACGCGAATTTTTCGCTGAATTCTTTTTTCGACCTTTAGAGATTGCCGGCTTTATCGCATTCTTGTTAGCAATTTTGTTGGCAGTCTGGATATCACGCTCGGTGGCACGGCCGTTGCAGCAAATGGCAACCGCGACAGAAGCGATTGCTCAGGGAAACTATGACGACCAACTACCCTTAACTGGGCCATCCGAAGTGCAGCGTGTGGCGGCCAGTTTCAACAGCATGGCAACACAGGTTTACAAAACCCAAACTTCCCAACGAGATTTCCTCGCCAATGTTTCCCATGATTTGAAGACGCCAATCACTTCTGTACGTGGCTGGAGCCAAGCCTTGTTAGATGGGACGGCCGTTACGTCCATAGAACAAAAACAAGCAGCCAATGTGATCCATAATGAAGCCAATCGCATGACCCGCATGGTTGATGAACTGCTTGATCTGGCTCGTATCGACTCCGGTCAATTGGAACTCACCCTGCAACCCGTTGATATGGCACAATTGTTAAATAGTGTGATTGATAATTTGTCACCTATTATCCAAGAAAAACAAATTCGGTTAATTACAGATTTGCAAGCGGGAACGGCCGTTAACGGAGATTTGGATCGTTTGATGCAAATTTTTACCAACCTGTTAGATAATGCTGTGACTTATACGCCGTTGAACGGCCGTATTCAGCTTGCATTATACACTTATGGTCAAAACGAGATTGTTGTAACCATCCATGACAATGGTGTAGGTGTTCCTCTTGATGAACTGCCACGTGTTTTTGAACGTTTTTACCAAGTGGATAAATCACGCGCCCGCGCATCTGAACAGCCTGGTTTTGGCCTGGGTTTGGCGATTGTGAAGGAACTTGTGGAAGCGCATAATGGCCGTATCGAAGCACGCAGTCAAGTAGGACAAGGGAGTACATTCCTGGTATATTTACCCACGATTTAAGCAAGCAAAAAGGCGTGTTTTGCCACGGATATACGCGGATTAGCACAGGCTAAGACAGATATGGCTTGAAATCCGTGGGAATCCGTGATAATTCGTGGCGAAAATTAAAAGTTATAGGGTTGATGAGGTGAGCTATGTATGAATTGGTTATTAAGAATGGCACTGTGGTAACGGCCGTTGCCACTTACCAGGCTGATATTGGTATTCAAGCTGAAAAGATCGCCGCGATTGGCACCCATTTAGCAGGCAAACGCGAAATTGATGCGGCTGGCAAACTGGTTATACCTGGCGCCGTGGACATTCATGTGCATTTACAAATGCCAATTGGTAATTTTGTTTCCAGTGACGATTTTTACAGTGGTACACGTGCGGCCGCTTTCGGTGGTACCACAAGTATTGTCGACTTTGTTGAACCGCATGCCACTGAATCTTTGTTGCAAGCGCTTGCCGCACGCCGGGCAGAAGCAGATTCCCGCGTTGTGATTGATTATGGTTTGCACATGACAATTGGCCCTGAGCAAATGGATATACTCGATCAAGTCTCGGCTGCTTATGCGGCCGGCTGTGGCAGTTTTAAGTTGTATATGGCTTACGGTTTGCGCTTGACTGATGACCAACTTTATCGTGCGCTGCAAGCCATTCGCGACGTAAACGGTTTGCCAGTTGTGCATGCTGAGAATTGGGACATGATTTGCCAACTGATCGCTGACAATTTGGCAGTTAGTCGCACCTCACCGCATTGGCATCCACGCAGCCGCCCTGCGCGTATGGAAGGGGAGGCGGTTGGGCGTGTGATTGATATTGCCACTCAGGTTGGAACACGCATCCATATTTTTCATGTGACTTGTGCTGAAGCAGTGCAGCGGATTAAAAAAGCGCGACAAATGGGCGCGGCCGTTACCGGCGAGACCTGTCCTCAGTATTTACTCCAAACCTGGGATGCGTATGATCAACCGGGCGTTGAGGGTGCTTTGCCCGTTTGTGCGCCACCGATTCGCGATGAAGACCAACAAAATGCATTATGGCAAGCATTAGCACGTGGTGATCTACAAGTCGTCACAACTGATCATTGTCCGTTTACACGCGCCGATAAGGAAACTGGTATTCTTGCCAATGACTTCAGCCAAATCCCTGGTGGTGTGCCCTCAATCGAAAGTCGCTATGCGGCCGTTTACGCCTTTGGCGTGCGATCTGGTTTATTGACGCTCAACCAATGGGTGGAACTGTGCGCGACCACACCGGCACGCCTGGCCGGCTTTGCCTCCAAAGGGGATATCATTCCCGGTTATGATGCCGATTTGGTGATCTTTGACCCACAAAAAACGGTCACACTCTCCACCGATACGCTGCACGAAAATGTTGATTGGACATTGTATGCTGGCTTAGAAGTTCAAGGCTGGCCGACTACAACGTTGAGCCATGGTAAAGTGATTGTGAATGATGGTCAATTTTTAGGAGCTGCGGGTAACGGCCGTTTCGTGCCGCGCTTTTTCAACTAGAAAAGTTAAAATTCAAAATCTTGCAAGGTGTATTGGAATAACATAGTCATTTGTGAAACGTACTAACTGCTACCTGTATCATTGCGTGTACCACTATACAGAATTATACACAGCAACAAGGTGTGTCTAGCGCGATTCATCGTATTTTTTACGTTTGTCGTGCAGCATTTGGCGGAATTGAGGGGCTAATTCAGCAATTACCGGTGAAGGTTTGGCGGGCTGCCACATTTTATAAGCTTCTTTTTGTGACTGTGGCCATTTTTCGTTGCTGTGGATGATTGCGCCGGGGGTTACGGCCGTTGCCAAAACATCCAACGCCTGCTCGATCACACGCATTTGCTGTGCCACATCAAATGGCTGCCCAAGGGTATGGCCAAAAGGAAATTCAACTGCCAAGGTACGCGGCCCCCCAATTTTCTCTGCCCAAAATGGCATCATTGTTACCAAAATTGTAGATAGACCAACCGCTTCAAATGTACGTGCCAACACGGGCACGTTAATCGCACAATCCGGTCAAGCGGGTGTCAGTAACACACAATCTACATTTTCAGCCTTAAAGCGGGCGGCAACTTCGGGACCATAGGTTTCTTGCCAGGCCGTCGTATCCGGTGGAAATCCTTGATAGCCCATAAAACTAAAGTTATGTTCTGCCAGCCCCCCGATTTTCCCTTGTGCAGCCAATTCTTGAAAACGATTAATTGGCAAAACGATATTGACATCTTTTTCAATATCGTTTGTGTTTAGATGCAAATGACTCACGCCAAGGGCTTCTTGTTGAATATTAGCGGGGATTGTGCGATAGGTCGGATCGCCCCAGGTCGGCTCTGCTTTTTCGCGTGCCGTGTTAAATGATTCCTCACGTCCTTTGTGATAGAGTCCTGCTGAGGTAACCAGACCAAATTTGCAGTTTTTGAGAGGTTTTGTGAGTGGTGTCCAAGGGATCGGCCGTTGTGCGGGCACATCTGTCATCTGATAAAACGTCGCAATTAAGCGCGGTAAAAACTTAAAACTATCAACAAACATGACCATGCCCTGAGCCCCTATTGGCTTAATAAAGGAAAAGGCCACCGATTTTATTCGATGACCTTGTATTTGGGAAGTGGGCCATAAAGGATTCGAACCTTTGACCAATTGATTAAAAGTCAACTGCTCTGCCAGCTGAGCTAATGGCCCATTGCGACAGAAATTATAACATGCGTAGGTCTGGATGCAAAGATGAAACTTAAAATGGTATGAAGAAACGGGATAATGCATGCAGCTTTACACCATTTTTTGCGTAAATGTGGTTTAGTATGGACATATTGGTGTTTGCGCTTGCAGAATCGCTATCTTATAATTCGATCAATTAACTAGAGTATACAGGCCATACATCTCAATCATACAAAGTTAATTAAGTGAGTTCTTATCCATGGCTGTAGCCGATTACCCATCACAAAAAAATCAGACCACAGATGATCCCCAATTGGGACAAATGACTGGTCAATATTCCCCAGAAGAGCAACATTCCCCTAATGAAATTGAACAACCTACAAAATTAGTTGTTCGCGAAATAATTGAAACATTACTACTGACTTTTTTTATTTTTTGGTTGGTGAACAGTTTGATTGGCCGTTACCGCATTGATGGCAGCAGCATGAATCCAACTCTACAAGACAGTCAATATCTAATCATTAATAACATCACTTATCTTTTAAATGACCCTGAACGTGGTGATGTGATTGTTTTTAAGCATCCGCGCAGTGATCTGAACCTAATCAAGCGTGTCATTGGTTTACCAGGCGATAGTGTTGAAGCCAAGGACGGCACAATTTGGGTAAACGGAACGGCGATCAATGAACCATACATATCAGCACCACCGAGCTATAATGGCAGTTGGGAAGTTCCCGAGGGCAATTATTTCGTCTTAGGGGATAATCGCAACAATTCCAGCGATTCTCACAGTTGGGGATTTTTGCCAATGGATCATATTATTGGTGATGCTGAATTAATTTATTGGCCACCAAGTGATTGGGGACGCGTACTTCATTATCCGCATGAACTAGACCAACCAGGCTAGAACTATATGGAAATGAGACTGGCGTAATTTGAATGCCCTTTACACTGGAAAAACCCAAAAGTGCTGATCTGGGAAATTTATTGAATTGTGTAGTGGAAATTAATTGGTTGTGGGTATAATTGCCAACTATTGATTATGTTTGAAGGAATTGATTTCATGAAATGTGATGAATGTGGTGTTGGGCGTTGTCAACCTGTTAATTTACCCTATATACGTACGCTGTGCTCACGCGTGATGGTTTTACCCAACGCGCCTGCAACCAAATGTGATATGTGCGGACAGGTGCAATTTGATCCGCGCTTTGAGTACACATTGCAATTCATGTTAGATCAATTGGTAGAACCTGCGCACCAATCAAAAACTTTCCCTCAACCACCAACTGAACCTATTTCTATCTGGTGGTCGAACGCGAGTAGACGCGGTTGAACCAGCGGAAAAACCCAAACTGGTTTACCAGCACTTGAATTAGATAAAAGGGTCGGATTTCCGACTCTTTCTATTTTATGGGGTAGGGGTTGCTGCGGATGGTTCTTCAGTTGCTGTTGGTGTTTCCGTAGCTGTTGGCGTAGGTGTGGGGGCAATGATGTTAAGGAGAATAGAGACCGGTTCACTCAACCCGATTTCATTTTCCGCGATAACTTGCAAAGTAACTGGTCCATCGCCAACAGCATTCCAAACATGTTGTGAAAGAACTATGCGTTCAGGTTGTGCAGGGGTAGTTCCAAAGTTATCAGTGCCGACAGCGATCTTAACGTTTGTAACCCCTTTTACATCGCTGGCAATGACAATGATTGCGACTTGATCATTAACATTAAAAGTACTGTTGTTCTCTGGCTGAATTATTTTTATTGTGGGCGCTTGGGCTTCATATTCTTTTATTGCGAATTCGGCCGTTGCAATACTCGTTGCAAAAGCAGCAACTTGGGTGCTGATTTCGTTATCTCTCTGTTGGCTATTTACTAATTCGGCCTCCAAAGCAATATTTGCTGCTTCGAAGGTTTCAAATGCTTCTGCAGCAACAGTTTGGGTGCTATATGCAGCATCGCGTTCAATTTCTATTTGAATTTGTTGTTGTTGCATGGCTTGCTCTGTAACAGCGATGTCATTGCGCAAGGCCATTTGACCCTGAAAAAGGAATATGAAGGCTGCTGATAGAACTAGCAGCAGCATCAGAAGTGTGAGTGAAATGGCGATTGGTACAGAAGATTTCATGAGAATAGCTCCAGATGGTTTGTGACCTGGGCATAATAGGGATGATAAACTAAATTAATTTGTGGATTGAATGCTACAGGAGAATAGAACTGTGGTCAAGTTGAATTAAATTTATTTCCAGTTGGTTTATGGCGCAAAAGAGGAGTGCGTTGGGGGGAACTTTTAAAGACGCATAAACGTAGTGTGAGTGTGATTCGATAGATTTTTTTGATTTGTAATTTGGGAGAAATATTATGAAACGTGGAGTTTTTGTCTTAATTAGTTTGTTGGCGCTCAGTTTGTTGGCTTGTGGGTTAAGTTTTCCATGGGGTGATGATGGGCAGATTTCTATGGATGAGGTGTCGACTTCGGCAACGCAGGCGGCTGAGGCTGCAGCGACGGCGAGTGCTTTGCTTGGCCCATTAGGTGAAATGGCTGGCACGGCCGTTGCTCAAGGAGATGATGTGGTAGCGACGGCCGTTTCTCAAACCAGTCAAATCGCCGGCACAGCCCAACTTTTGCCAACTGCCGAAGCTTTAGCGACTGAACTCGCGGCCACAATACAAGCCTTTGCCACTGAGGTTCCCCCTATTGTTATTGGTGGAGGCACCGGCAGCAGCCTCATGCAAGCTAAATTAGCAGGCGCGCAGCCAGATGCGAATGGCATTATCAAAATTGATGTAACCGAAGCCGAATTCAACCAGATAATTTCAGAGCAGCTTGTCGCTGCAAACGGTAATTCACCCATCCAAAACCCAATTGTACAATTAACTGGGGGCGCTCTTGTTTTAGATGGTGATGTGACCGAGCCAATAGCAGCACCCATCTCCGTGAAATTGCGGCCATATGTGGAAAATGGCGAATTGCGTTTGGATGTTCAAGGCGCAACTGTTGGTGGATTTCCTGCTTTTGGGAGCATCATGACAACGGTCGAAGACACAATAAATAGTTACGTGACCACTGATATTCTGGGTTTACCGGCCAATATCACGTTGCAGGATATTCTTATTAGTGAAGGCAAAATGACAATTCTGGCTGCACAAAATTGATTTTAGCGCCGGACGAGTTAAGTTGGTGGTCAGGTGAGATTATCACCAACCTATAAGACGGAGGTCTGGAGTAAGCGGTAGAATTACCGCATGAAAGAAAATAATCACACCAGACCTCCAATGGAAAGTTTAGCATGTGTCAATCTGGATTGCGACCAATATGGTCAGAAAGGTGGCACCAATTTGATAGTAAGAAAAGTGTACGGTAAGGACAAGATTCGCTATTTGCGCTGTCGTTGCTGTCAACAAGAATTCAGCGAACGCAAAAACACAGCATTGTGGAACAGCAAGATATCGGAGGCAAAAGCGGTCTCGATTGCTGAACATCTGGCAGAAGGATGTCATATCAAGAGTACGGCACGGCTGGTAAAAGTGGATCCGAGCACAGTGCGGCGCTTGAACCAGAAAGTGGGAAGGCATGGTCAGCAATATCATGAACAAGAAGTACAGGATGTGGCCGTTACTGAACTGCAAGCGGATGAAAGGCACGGATTTGCTGGTAGTAAGGAGCACCCGGCCTGGGAAGCGGAGTTGATGGATCCGCAAAGCAAGTTCATTTTGGCACATGTCCAGGGAGCGCGTGATGAGACCTTGATTCGTCGTTTGCTCGAAGATGGAGCAGCGCGACTGCACAATCGTCATGCAGTGGCCTTGTTCACCGATGGCTTGGCTGCTTATCGTACGCTGTTCCCCGAGGTTTACGGTTATGCTTACTACCCACCCCGTCAAGGCAGACGCGGGCCACATCCCAAAGCCCGTTTCCGCATTCCGCGCACGGCCGCTCATGTGCAGATCATCAAACACCAGAGTGGTTATCGTCTCAAGGAGATTGAAATCCGCTATGCACATGGCAGCAAAAAGCGAATTGAGCTGGCTTTGGAACGCCTGGGCTACCATGTCCCCAATACATCGGCCATTGAACGCCGCAACGGTACGGCGCGGTTGATGAGTGCGGCTCAGGTACGCAAAACCCTGGCCTTTGCTGGCAGAGAAAGTACCAAAGAGGCGCTGGGCTGGTGGGGTATGACTGTTTACAATTGGTGTCGTCCACATCGTAGCCTTAAACGGTCGTTGCCAGAGCCAGTGGGTAAAAAAAGTATGAACAGCGGTCACCAGCTATGGCTATCGGTTTAGCTAATTCAATCTTATCAATTCGTGAGATTCTCCTCACTCCGGTTTATCCATTGGG
>JAGRDI010000095.1:0-14117 GCA_020432765.1 Anaerolineales bacterium
AGAAGTTCAACTTTTTTGAAAAGTTGAACTTCTCTGTGGCCTGTGAACTTCTCTGTGGCCTGTGTTACCCGGTTTAAAAGTTAAACGCTAATAACATTCGCTTTGTTTTCTATGGTTCCTAACTACTCAACCTCGATTATTATTGTTGTTATTTTATCACCTTCTGGTGCTTGCGGATCGATAGATGGATCACGCGCTGTGATGTTTTCGACAACATCTAACCCTTCAATCACGCGCCCAAATATTGTATAGCCACCATCCAAGAAACTGGCATCACCTAAGGTTACATACCATTGACTGCCATTGGTATCAGGGCCAGAATTCGCCATCGCTACCATCCCTTTTTCGGCATGGGTCAAGTCGGGATCAATTTCGTTCGGCAGCGCATATCCAGGCCCGCCCATACCTGTACCGGTCGGGTCACCTGTTTGTGCCACAAACCCAGGAATCACACGATGAAAACTGACATTATCAAACCAGCCCTCTTGTGCCAGGAAAACAAAACTGTTCACTGTCTCTGGGGCAGATTCTGGCAACAATTCAATTAGAAATTCGTCACCATTTTCCATTTTCACCCGTGCTGTATAACGCTTGCCATCTTCCAAATTCATAGGCGGCGCTTCGTTATATTGACGCGCTTCTAGTTCTTTCACCATGATAGCGGAACTGACATATTGATCCCAAGGCGCAAAATCCCGTGGCAGGCCATCACCAGCAGCGAGCTTACCATCTACAATTGCCGATGGCGTACCGGGCAAACCGAGTCCAGCCGCTTCTTGTTCTGAAGCTGCCACATAATCAGCGTAGACACCATCATCCAATTCTTGGGTGAATTGTGTGCTGTCTAAGCCAAGTTCATCAGCTAGATCGATGAAGAATTGACGTGCGGCAGATGCTTCCAAACCAGACCATTGGCCCTGGCGTTCAAAGAGCGCATCATGGTATTCCCAAAATTTACCTTGGGCACCAGCAGCTTCAGAAGCTTCGGCGGATTTTTGTGCATTGGCATGTATTTGGTTAAGCGGGAAGTGACGATAAGCAATTTGTACATCATCGGGATAGGCATCTACCAGACGCCCGAGCAGGGGAGCATACCCTGCACAACCCGGTCACTGAAAATCGCCATACTCAATGATAGTCACTTTTGGGTCGGTTGCACCTTTCACCCAGTCGCGGTCACGCACGCGGCCAGCTTCTTCAGGTGTCGTCGCAATATTAAATTCATTACCGGTGGAATCAGAGGAAACGGCCGTTTCCCCGGTCTCTTCTGGCTGTGCTTCTGTCGTTCCTGATTGTTCCGCCGTATTTTCAGATACAGTAACATCCGTCGGCGCAGCATTTGGGTCCGTCGTTGCATTACAAGCCACTAACAACAAGGCAATCAATAAAAATGCCACTTTTTTCATAAATTTCTCCTACATTAATCTATGCGGCGCATTCTACCACGTTCAAATCGTTAAGGGTAAAATGATCTCGTTTATTAATTGAAGGAAGATAATATGCAAAAACCAACAACTATTTTTACTTTATTATTGCTCGTTATAATCGCAGGCGTGTTAACCGCATGTAGTGGACAAGCTGCGCCGGACTCAACGCCAACAGCGCCAGCAAACAACGATAATCAAAACAGTGGCGACGCTTTACAAACAGCACCTGACACACAGCCTACGTATACGGCCGTTCCCGTCGATCAAGTTGACGACAAGGCCATTGAAGCTTATCCATCAGAATCCCTGCCTGTAGCAACGGCCCTTCCTGACGATTATCCTGCGCCATTACCTACCCAAGATGCCTATCCCGGTGGTCTCGCCTGGGTACAACATCCGGTAGGCATCCAATGCGAAGAAGGCACTTTGCCTGGTTATGAAACTCTCGAAAACGCACGTACAACACTCACAACTGCGGGTATACGCGTCAAAGAAGCCGAAGTTATCGACATTCCCGTAGTGCAACAATGTGGCCAGCCATCCAGCGTACAATATCGGCTGCAAATCTCGGCCGAAGATCTACAAACAGCCCTTTCATTAGGCTGGTCACAAAGTCAATAAAAACAGATTGTCTACAAAAAAGCCCCGCTCAAGATGAGCGGGGCTTTTTATTTACAAACTAAATTGGTGTAAATCTTCGACTTTGCTCAGTAACAATTCAACCATTGTTGTGCCTTGAGCAAAACGGTCTCCAAATCGACGCTCCCTATATCTGATTCGATCTGCGTGAGCATTTCTGGCAGTAATTGAGCAGTTAATTGTTCCCAATATTGTTGTGCCTGGCGGCGTACATATTCTGTTGTAATTGGATGGGACTTAACGATTGCCGTCAAGGATACGGCCGTTTCCCAATCAGTTTCGTGGGCAGCCAACTGCGCTGTGCCTACTAACAAATGGGGAATAATGGGAGAATTCTCTATTTCAAGAGCTATTTTTACTGCTTTTTGTAAATAATTCCGTGCCGAAACCACTTCTTCACACATAACAGTCAATAGACCAAGATGGGCATTGGCTTCAGCAATACCAGGGGCATAGTTTTCCAATTGGAAAGCGTGCAAACTTTGCTGGAATTTTACTTTGGCGTTGGCGAAATCTGCTTGATTAAGGGCGATCATCCCAGCTAAATTATGTGCTTCTGCAATGCGCTGCTGCCACTTTTTTTCTTCGGCAATAGCTAGAGCAGCGGCTACATGGCGTTCTGCTTGAGAAAAATCTCCTTGTAAATAAGCGACCCAGCCCTTGTTGATTTCTATATCAGATTGTACTACTTGGTAATTGATGCGTTGCGCTATCTCATCTGCGGCTTCTAAACGGTCGTAAGCCTCCTCACAAGCGCCCAGGGCGATAAGACATTGACCTAAATTACACAGACTGATCGCCAGCCATTGCCAATTTTTAATGGTGCGCTGAATAACTGCTGCTTCCTGAAAGTATGCAACAGCGGATCGATACGCGCCAGATTTTAGATGATAAACGCCAAGTGAATTGAGGAAGGCAGCTTCTTCCCAGGCGACATCACAAGCTCGTGCTACCGCCAACCCGCTTTCTATATATTGCAGCGAGGCTTTGCTATCACCCAGATGATCAGTGACATGGCTCAAATGCCCCAACGCCAGGCTGGTGTCACAATATGCGTCATACATTTCCAGTAATTGCAATGCACGTTCTAAACTTTGCCGCGCTCCCGCATAATCGCTCATGCGGTGCAGCATAGCGCCATGATACGTAAGCAAATAAGCCTTGCTAATAGCAGCTTCTTTACCTATCTCCTGTTGGATGGCGTGAATGGCTGCTGCAAACAGATCGCGTCCGTCTGCAAACCAACCCTTGATTTCAAAATATTGTTGTAACAAATCAGCAACCCGGCGCAAGGTGGCAAATTGTTTATGCTGCGTTATCCAATGCCACATGGTGCGTAAATTATCTAATTCTCGCGTAATGGTCTGTAATGCTTCTTTTTGTTTGCCTGCTGCAAACTGCTCTCCCTGTGTTCGGATAAAATGAGAGAAATAGCGCGCATGTTTTTCTGCTGTTTGTGAACTTTCTTGTGGGTACTCGGCTAATTTATCAATGGCAAACTCGCGTACTAAAGGATGTAGATCGAAACGGCCGTTGTCCATTTGGCGCAGGAGTGAGCGGGCTGAAAGCCGCAGTAACAATTCTACACTGCATTCTGTAATCTCTTGGGCTGCTATGGCATCAAAATCGGCTGGAAAAACGGTCAACCGCGCTAAAGTCTGCCGGTCATGGGGCAGCAATAATTGCCAGGAGTAGTTGAGTACAACATATACTGAACGATGACGTGATGGTACATCCCACATGGGATTAACAAGTTTTGTCATGTTGGTCTGGATTTGATCAGCAATTTCGGTTGCGGGCATTTTCCACATCGAACCAGCCGCCATTTCAATTGCAATCGGGGAGCCTTCGACGGCACGGCAAATTCGCCAAATCGCCAACATTTCTTCTTTAGCTAAAAGCGCGTTCCCGCGTATGCGTCGTGTGCGATCCAGAAATAACTCGCCGGCCTCATACTTCAATCCTTGTGTCGGCCGCAGTTGAGGATAACTCAAACCTGACAAAGAAAAAATTTGCTCTGCTTGCAAAAAAAGGCGTTGTCGACTCGTTATGAGTAAGCGAGTATTTGTATTGGATGTGGTAAGTTGTGACAAAAAATTGAGGGCTGATGCATCTTCTGCTAAGTGCTCAAAATTATCTAAAACCAGCAACATTTCTTGATCGGCAAGATGGGTTACTAATTGGGCAGAACTGTTTTTTGCACTCACTTTTAAGTCAAATACATCAATTAGTTTCGTAACCAATTCGCTGCCATTGTTAACGGTCGCTAACGCTACAAAAAAAATGCCGTCAAGAAAACGTCCTGGTCTTTGGTGAGCGATCCGTTTTACTGCCTGTACGGCAAGTCTAGATTTACCGGTTCCGCCCATGCCGAGGATAGTCAATATTGGACAATCAGTTGCCAATAGTTGGCTTGTCAGTTTATTAAGTTCGCTTGTACGGCCGATGAAAGGTGAAGCGAATGCTGGCAATTGCAAAGGTGGCGGAAAGATCAATTCGCGGATACGCTGCTGAAGCTTGTTTGTGACAGGGCTTGGAGGCAGTGCCAATTCTTTTTGCAGCAGATGGCGACATTCCTCATATTTTTGTAACGCTTCATGCCGCCTTCCGACCCGCGCTAGCAGCCACATTACCTGTTGATAAGCCAATTCATGTAGAGGATCGATGCGTATCCAGCGTTCACCAAAAGGAATCCCGTGTAAATATGAGCCGTTTTCTAGATGATGTTCTGTTACTTTTTGTAAAGCAATGGCGGTTAAGCGCCGTAATTTTTCTCGATGCAGCGAAGACCAGTTATTAAAACCCTCGCTTTCGTTTACATAAAATCCGGCCAGGAAGTCGCCATGATAGAGGGATAGGCTCTCTTCAATTGCGGTTATATCCGGCTGCGATTTCTTTAATAATTTTTCTAATGCTTGCTCTAATGCCAGTGCATCTATTTGATAAGGTAGGTCGTGATTAAAGGCAACGCTTTCGCGGGTAATGTTTAAATAATCAGGAAATTTGCGGCGTAAACGCGAAAGGGCAGAACGCAAGTTGGCTCCAGCTTGTTTTTGGGAACGGCCGTCCCAAAAAAAATCTGCCAATGTTTCACGCAAAATCGGGCGGCGATAATGAATGAGGTAAATGAGGATAGCAATGGCAGTACGGGAGGTAATGTCGGTAACTGGCGTGCCATTTAGTTTAATTGAAACCGTTCCAAGTAAGTTGATGCTGAGGTGTGGTTTGTTATTCAATGTTGAGTGCTGCCCCTATACGCTATATTTTTTGCCGGATCGTTCCAGGATCGACTTTTTTGTATTATACCGTTGATTAGTTCTGCTTGGCCGCATACCCATTATTTGGGACGGTAAAAGACCGTAAAACCAAGCACTTTATTGTAACAAATTCATATGCTTAGCTGTAGATTGAAATCTACAACTAATAAAAGAGTGCGTTAAACCGCACTATATTTATTATTACCAACAGCCTGTTTATGAACCTGAAGAAATTAAATGTCGCTACGCGACCACTTCGTGTACGGTAATCACAAAAAGCGGCGCTTCAGGTTCATTTAAGCGATTCAGCATCCTGGTTATTACCGATTTAAATAATAACTCGCCATCAACAGGTTTCCTACACTAGCCGCATATATCAATATGTGGCAAACGAGGTGTATATGTATCAAATAAGAACCATCTCTTTCATTAAAATTGCCCTCACGATTGTTTGTACGATTATGCTTTTGTTAGCGGCCGTACCCCAGCAAAGTGACGCAGCATCTGTCCCTGGGCTGACGGTTTCTGTAGATTATTGGGGCGATCAAAGTGATAGCAACCCCGGTAATGGTGTTTGCCTCACATCTGGTGGCAAGTGTACCTTGCGGGCAGCAATTGAAGAAATTAACGCCTATAATGTGAGCAGTCCGGGAACACACAACATACAATTCAATTGGGCAGGTAATCCACTCAATATTTTACCCGGCTCTTCCCTGCCAACGATCACCGCTCCGGTCGTCATTGATGGCACCACCCAAACAGGGTCAAGCTGCCCTTCTGGCATAAACACACCCGCTGTCTTAAATGTGATTTTGAATGGTACGGCCGCAGGTGCGGGGGCAGATGGATTAACATTTGGTTCTGGTAGTGATGGCAGCATTGTAAAAGGTCTGGTTATTAATAATTTTGATGATAATGGTATCTATTTTGTTGATTTCGGTGTGGACGATGTGAGTATCCAATGCAACCACATCGGCACAAATAGTGCAGGTACAGTGGCTGTCCCTAACCAAAATGGTATTCATACTTATAATAATGATAACTTGCTGATTGGTGGTTCGACTTTTGCCGCGAGAAATGTGATATCTGGTAATGAGGCACTCGGCATTCGTTCCTCAAACACAGTTACTGAGAACAGTTTTGTGATGGGTAATTTCATTGGCACAGATGCCACTGGTACAACGGCCGTTCCCAATGGGCAGTCTGGCGTGGCTTTAATCGGAAGTAATAATCAAATAGGCGGGGCAGGCTCCGCTAATCGTAATGTCATTTCTGGTAATGCCCAAAATGGTATATCTATTTTAACATGGAGCGATAACTGGACTATCGTAAACAATTACATTGGCGTAGATGTATTTGGCAGCGCACCATTGGGCAATGGCCATCATGGCATAGATTTTGACAAAGGGTCTAGTTGTTGTACACCGGAAGGGACAATCATCGGCATGGCTGGTCAAGAGAATGTGATTGCTAATAATGGGCGTGCCGGTATCCATGTAGAGGGAGACCCCGCTGGCGTGTATCCTTACCCCAATAATAATCGTTTTCGTTACAATTCTATTTATAATAACAGCGGTTTGGGCATCGATTTAAGTTTTGCCTCTGCCGGTGATGGCGTAACCGCCAATGATGGCCTCAGCGACCCCGACGACGGCCCCAATACCTTGCTCAACTTCCCGGTTTTGACAAATGCTTTTACGGATGGCGTGGATGTAACCGTTACCTTCGATTATACAGGTGATGCAGGAACTTATGCTGTCGATTTTTACCTTAACGATAGTTGTGATCCCACAGGCTATGGTGAAGGACAAACTTATGTCCATACCGATGGATTTTTCACCGGGAGTGGCAACTACAGTGATACTATTTCTTTTGCTGCTGCTGGCACTGCCGGCAACTATTTAACTAGTGTAGCTACCTATGGGGATAGTAGTTCGGAGTTTTCTGCGTGTGTCATGATTACTGATAGTACAAACTTCGTGATCAACAGTGACGGGGATGCAAGTGATTTTGATACAGGAGACGGCCGTTGCGACACGGACAACAACTTAAACAACACTGACCTTTGCACGCTACGTGCGGCGATCGAACAAGCGAATGCTTTTGGAAGCGGTGTAGGGCCAATCACAGTTAATTTCGATATTCCCGGTTCTGATCCCCACTCGATTGAGCTTGGTACTGTATTACCAACCATTACCCATCCTATTTTACTGGATGCAACTACCCAGCCTGGCGCGAACTGTCCTGTCGATGAGACAACCCCAGCTAGTATTCAGGTAACAATAAATGGGGGCGGAGCACCAATGGACGGTATCACCCTGGGCACTGGCAGCGATGGCAGTGACATTCGCGGCTTTGCATTTGCTAAATTCGATGGCGATGCTTTGCAAATTGATAGTAGTTATAACTCTGTGCGCTGTAATCATATTGGCGTAGATTATACGGGTACATCTCCAGCTTTTATCAGCGGCAATGGTATTCATATTAGCGGCCATGACAATATTGTCGGTGGGGTTTTGGGTACAAGTCGTAACCTGATCTCTGCCAACGATGGACATGGCCTATTACTCGATTCATCTGCCAATTTAAATGGTATTTATGGCAATATCATCGGACTGGATGTCTCAGGAATGGATCCTTTAGGCAATGGTGGTTCAGGCATTTATATCAATGGAAGTGAGTACAATCTGGTTGGCTCTCAAAGCGAAAGTTTGGGCAATATTATCAGCGCCAATAATGCCGCAGGAATCTTCATGAACCTCGACAGCAATTTTAACAAGGTGGTTGGCAATAAAATCGGCACGGACATTGAGGGCAATCCCAATCGTGGTAATGGTGCACAGGGAATCTATGGTGAACGTGCTGATAACAACGAAATCGGCACATCTTTTAGCGGCGGTGTAGGTAATGTAGTCGCCGGCAATGGCACATATGGCATTCGTTTCACCAATAACTCCACAAGCAACCAAATACGCTTCAATGAAGTGATTGAGAATGGCAATGTGGCTATATCCATCGCCAATAGTGACGATCAACTCATCACAAACAACAAGATAAAAAATAACCATGGTGCTGGTATTGCCATTATCGATGGGGGCGGTAATGCGACAGGCAATGAAATATCGGAGAATAGTATAGATGGCAACAATGGACTAGGTATTGATCTGGAGGGGGATGGCGCAGCCGAAGTCAATGATAATTTGGATGTCGATGGTGGACCTAACTTGCGCCAAAACTTCCCCATTCTTAATTTTGTGACGGGAGGGAACATGATTCACGGTGAATACTACAGTCAGGCTAACAAAGATTTCACGCTAGAGTTTTTTAGCAATGACAGCTGTGATAGCAGTGGTTATGGTGAGGGTAATCTATTTCTGGGGAGTAAAGTTGTGACCACGGATGGTAGTGGACATGTTGATTTTATTGCTTCAATTAGCGGCGGTGTGACGAATGGTGAGATGATTACGGCCGTTGCTACCGACAATCTCAGTAAAAACAGTTCTGAATTTTCAGCCTGCTTAACGGTTTGCGATAACAGCAATCCTTTACAACCCACAATTGACATTGTTAGCAATAGCGTTGAGCTAGGCTGGGAGTTGGATCCAACAGCGTTGGGTTACATTATCTATCGCAGTGTAAACGAACCCTACAACGTGTTTTCTTTTTACAGTGCTGTTAATCACCCAACGAATATATGGACGGATGGAGACAGTGATGAGATTGGGGATGTTGACAACAATTATTATTATGCCGTCGCTGTAGATCGTGTGTGTGGGGTATCGGTGGCTAGCAAAACAATGGGGGTGTTTGATTTTGCAATTGAACCCGGTACACCATAAGCTGAGCAGCCGTTCGGAATAAAATTAGCATTTTCAACCCGAACGGCTATTTGAAGACTATTTTCCGCTTTATATCTTAAAAATGTAACTATTAGTTCATCAAACATCTCTTGCCGATTGCTTGTGACCGTGTCACCAATATCAGTCCGACAATGCTTGTTTGATGAACTACTTGTATAACTTGTGACGAATAACTATTTAACGCCGCCCACGACTGCGGTTACCACTGCCACGACGGTCATTGCCACCACTGCGATTGCCACCGCTACGACCACCACTGCCGCCTTTTGAGTCTTGCGCACGTGCTTCTTCGAGTGTCCACCCTTCTAAAACAGCCTTGCGTGAGAGGCGAATCTTGCCTTCTGGCGTCACATCGGTGATCATCACCATGATCTCATCTCCCATCTGAACCGCATCTTCAACACGTTGCAAATGCTCTGTGGACATCTGGGAAATATGGCACATACCATCAACACCTGGCATATACTGGATAAAAGCACCGAAATCGGTAACACGCACGACCTTGCCAGAGAAAATCTCTCCTGGTTCCGGTTCGCGTACCAAGCCTTTGATAAAATCAACGGCCGCTTCTGCCAACAAACCATCCACGCCAGCCACAAAAATGGTGCCGTCTTCCTGAATGTCAATCGAGACTTCAAACTCTTCTTCCATGCTGCGAATCGTCGCACCACCCTTACCAATCACCGCACCAATTTTATCGGGATCAATCTGGACAGATAACATACGCGGTGCAAAAGCACTCAATGATTCACGGGGTGCTCCCAGGGTAGCTAACATAGAATCCAAAATCTCTAAACGACCAACGCGTGCTTGTTCCAAAGCTTGCGCCATTAATTCTTGTGACAAACCACTAATTTTAATGTCCATCTGAATCGCAGTAATGCCATCGGCCGTTCCGGCAACTTTGAAATCCATGTCACCCAGGTGATCTTCCAAGCCCTGGATGTCAGTCAAAACCGCATATTTATCGCCATCGGTAACCAAACCCATCGCCACACCAGCAACCGGCTTTTTGATCGGCACACCGCCATCCATCAATGCCAGCGTGGATGCACAGACACTCGCCTGACTGGTGCTGCCATTAGAAGACAACACTTCAGACACCACACGAATTGTGTAAGGGAAATCTTCTTCAGAGGGAATCATAGGCAGCAATGCGTTTGCAGCCAAAGCACCATGACCAATCTCGCGGCGCTTCGGGCCACGCAAGAACCAGGTTTCGCCCGTGGAGAATGGCGGGAAGTTATAATGATGCATATAACGGCGGCTTTCTTCGGGATTCAGTCCTTCCAATTTTTGGGCTTCACGTGGGGTACCCAGCGCCAGAATGGACAGCACCTGGGTTTCACCACGGCGGAACAAACCGGAACCATGTGCACGTGGGCTAATGCCTGTCTCTGATGACAACGGCCGTATCGTTGTGTAATCACGGCCATCAGGACGCACACCTTCATATAAAATGCGATTACGAATTGTTTTTTTCAAAATATTCCCAATTGCTTCACGAATGGCTCTGGGATCGGCCGTATCATCTTCAGCCAAAAAACTATCCACGATTTCTTCACGCAAACTGTCCATTGCCGCATTGCGTTCGTGCCGATCTGTGTACTGATTGACGATAGTCTGGATGCGATCACCGACGCGTTCTGCAACGGCCGTATCCACTTCTGCATTAACCGGCGCGTAATTGGCTTCACTTTTTGCTTTACCCACCGCAGCACGCATCTCTTCTTGCAGCGTGATGAGTGGCTGAACAGCTGCATGGCCAAAAGCTAAAGCTTCAACAAACAATGCCTCATCGACCTCGTCTGCCCCCGCTTCAACCATGATGACCGCATCACGCGAACCAGCTAAACGCAAATCTAAGGAACTCTCTTCCATTTGCTCGATTGTCGGTGCTGCCACAAATTCGCCATTGATATAGCCAACACGGATCGCGCCAATCGGGCCATTCCACGGAATATCAGAAACCATCAACGCTGCACTCGCCGCATTCACTGCCATGATGTCCAGTTGGTGAACCTCATCATACGACAGTGAAGTGATGATCACCTGCACCTCATTGCGCATGCCATCGGGGAATAACGGCCGTAACGGACGATCTATCAGACGGGCAATCAAAATCGATTCTGTGGTTGCTCGCCCTTCACGCCGAAAAAATCCGCCGGGGATACGGCCTGCTGCGTACATTTTTTCTTCAAAATCTACGCTCAAAGGGAAAAAATCAATTCCTTCACGCACATGTTTCGACATAGTAGCCGTCGCTAACACCATCGAATCACCAACACGAAAAGTAACCGCGCCACCAGCCTGTTCAGCCAGCTTGCCGGTTTTAATTATCATTTCTTTATTGCCAACTATCGTTGAAAATGTATGTTCTGGTAACATTGTAAACCTCATTTAATATGCGAACGTCAACCCACCGTTGCCAAGCGGCACATTTTCTGCAAAGAAACTGGTTGATAAAAAACCACTAGGTAACAACACAGATTGCCCACGAAAAGGTAGGAAAACAATTCTATTCAATTATTTTTTTAACTAATGGGGCTTAATATGGGTTAGGGACTGGGAATTGGCACCTATGAACACATTAGGTGCCAATTCCCAATTCCTAAACCACTGCCGCTGTGCCCCGATATATGCAACTTCTCAGGCTGTTCTGCTTGGTTGGAAAACCGGCTCTTAGCCTGAGTAGTTACAAAGGGGCGAGAAAATCTCGCCCCCATTCATACCATATCTAAAATTACCGCCGCAGACCTAAACGCGCCAAAATTGCACGATACCGTTCCGGGTGCCGCTTACGCAAATAGGAAAGCAAACGCCGCCGTTTACCCACCAATTTCAGCAAGCCACGCCGTGAACTCTCGTCGTGTTTGTGCATTTTAAGGTGTTCCTGCAGTTGTTTTATACGGCGATCAAAGATCGCGATTTGCACTTCGGCCGACCCTGTGTCGCCCTCATGCAATCCAAAATCATTAAATATTTCGGCTTTCTCTGCCACGTCTAAAGGCATTTTATCCTCCAAAAAATTGTATTTAGCCTGAAAGCCGCCATGCCGATGAACGTCGCACTTTCAAGCCAGCCATACATTATACATTCGCCTAGTAATTAGGGGCAAACGTATGTTTGATTTTTAATATTGCGTAGTGCTTATTACGTAACATGTGACATTCTACGAAATACGCACTACGTCCATATCTATCGAGTGCTAGCGTCTTTAATCGTTAATCGTCACCCAACCTTAACACGGCCATAAACGCCTCTTGCGGCACTTCAACATTGCCGATCATCTTCATGCGCTTCTTGCCTTTCTTCTGTTTCTCCAGCAATTTGCGCTTGCGGCTGACATCACCGCCATAGCATTTGGCCAACACATCTTTGCGCAGTGCTTTGACATTGGCGCGGCTGAGCACACGTTTACCAACGGCCGCTTGAATAGGCACTTCAAACATTTGGCGCGGAATCAACTTTCTGAGTTGGGTCACCAGCTTTTGACCCCGGTTGTAGGCATCATCCTCATGTACAATCATCGCTAATGCATCAACTGGCGTTTTGGCTACGAGAACATCCATCTTGACTAAGTTAGACGCACGGTAACCAGCAAATTCATAATCCATTGAGGCATAACCACGTGTGCCACTTTTGAGTTTGTCATAAAAATCGACGATGATTTCGGCTAATGGCAAATCATATTTGAGTACCACTCGGCCTGGCGCTGGATATTCCTGGCCAGTGAAAGTGCCGCGCCTTTTAATACATAAATCCATAATCACACCATAATATTCTTCAGGGGTGAAGATTTGGACATGCATCCATGGTTCACGAATTTCTTCGATGAGTGAAGGATCGGGCAAATCAGCGGGGCTTTCGATGATTTCAACTTCAAATGTATTTGCCATAACAACTTCATAACGTACGCTGGGTGCAGTCGCAACGAGGTCCAGATCATATTCACGTTCTAGCCGTTCCTGGATGATTTCCATGTGAAACAAACCGAGGAACCCACAACGGAAACCAAAATTAAGGGCATTGGAGGTTTCGGGTTCATACACCAAAGCCGCATCATTAAGCTGGAGACGTTCGAGCGCCTCTTTGAGCAAGGCGTAATCTTCGCCTTCAGTGGGATAAAAACCGGCAAAAACCATCGGCTTGGCGGCTTGATAGCCAGGCAACGGTGCTGCTGCCGGCTGGTCACGCAAGGTAATCGTATCACCTACGCGACATTCGCGTACCGTTTTGAAGCCCGTGGCAATATAACCCACTTCGCCGGCATTGAGTTCTTTGACAGGCGCCATTAACGGGTTAAAGATACCTATTTCGATGGGTTCGGCCGTTACCTCATTTGACATCATTTTCAACCATTGCCGATGTTTGATTGACCCTTCAAAAACACGCACATACGCGATGACACCTTTGTAAGAATCATAGTGTGAATCAAAAACGAGCGCACGCAAGGGTGCATTCAACTCACCAATTGGAGGGGGCACATGCGCCACAATGGCCTCCAAAACGCGTTCAATATTCGCGCCTGTTTTTGCACTTACTGGAATGGCATCTTCGGCGGGGATTCCGGTAATATTTTCAATCTCTTCGGCCACATCATCAGGTAAAGCTGCTGGTAGATCGATTTTGTTAATGACTGGGATAATCTCCAAATCAGATTCCACAGCTAAATACAGATTAGCTAATGTTTGCGCTTCGACGCCTTGTGTAGCATCGACGACAAGTATTGCACCTTCACAACTCAACAATGCGCGACTGACTTCATAACCAAAATCAACATGGCCAGGTGTATCGATCAGGTTCATTTCATAGGTAATTCCATCGTGCGCATCATAAGTCATGCGCACGGCAGAAGCTTTAATCGTAACGCCTTTCTCACGTTCCAGATCCATGCTGTCGAGCACTTGCGCTTGCATTTCGCGGTCGGTGAT
>JAGRDI010000095.1:14173-21777 GCA_020432765.1 Anaerolineales bacterium
ATGTGGGCAATAATACTAAAATTTCGAATATGACTTTGATCCATGCCTTCAAGTATAACAAATTGACGGCTTTGGTAAACTATAGAAGAATAGGGAGGCAAAAGGAGTATTAACTTTGACGACTTTATTGATACGCAATGCGAAAATGTTGGTGACGATGGGTACTGAACGGCGCGAAATTCGCGGAGGTGGCCTTTTTGTGCGTGATGGGGTGATTGAACAGGTGGGAGAAACGGCCGTTCTGCCCCTAACCGCCGACAAAATCCTCGATCTCAACCATCACATCGTCCTGCCCGGTCTCGTCAACACACATCATCATCTCTACCAAGGGCTAACGCGTGTAATTCCAGCCGCTCAAAATGCTGCCTTGTTTGGCTGGTTGCAGACACTTTACCCCATTTGGGCGGGCATGAACGCCGAAGCAATCTATATATCAACCCTCACAGGTTTGGCCGAATTGCTCCTTTCAGGCTGCACCACCGCCAGTGACCATTTGTACATCTATCCCAACGACTGCCGTCTGGATGATGAGATCGAAGCAGCACAAGAAATTGGTATGCGCTTTCATGCGATGCGCGGCAGCATGAGCTTGGGTGAAAGCAAAGGAGGATTACCACCCGACAGTGTCGTCGAAGAAGAAGCCGCCATTCTCAAAGATTCACGCCGTCTGATTGAAACTTATCATAATCCAGATCGTTTTGCGATGCTGAGAGTGGGATTAGCACCTTGTTCTCCATTTAGCATCACACAAGATTTGATGCGCGAATCAGCTAAATTGGCACGTAGTTACGGTGTACGTTTGCACACGCATCTGGCCGAAAACCCTGAGGACATCATTTTTAGCCGCGAGAAATTTGGTATGCGTCCGGGTGAATATGCTGAGGATGTGGGTTGGGTTGGCGCTGATGTATGGCATGCACATTGTGTTGAGTTGAATGCTGCGGAAATGAATTTGTTTGCCCGCACAGGGACAGGCGTGTGTCATTGTCCCAATTCGAATATGCGTACCGCAGCTGGCATTGCACCCATTCGTCAAATGCTAGATGCTGGTGTGCCGGTGGGTTTGGGCACGGATGGCGCAGCAGCAAATGATGCCGGACATTTACTGGCAGAAGCGCGGCAGGCGCTGCTCTTGCAGCGTGTCTTAGGAGGATCAGGCGCACTTGAGGCACGCGAAGCGTTGGAAATGGCCACTTTGGGTGGTGCTCGTGTCTTGGGTCGTGATGATATTGGGTCATTGACTCCTGGGATGGCGGCAGATTTTGTGGCCTTTGATTTAAACCAGATCGGTTTCATCGGCACACATACTGACCTGGTGGCAGCATTAATCTTTTGTCATCCTGTGAATGTGGCTTATTCGGTGATCAACGGCCGTATCGTTATCGACAATGGACACTTAACAACCATCGATCTACCGCTGATCATGGAACGCCATAACGCCATCTCTAAAGCGTTGATCAACAAAACCCTATAAAAGCATATTTTGTGTTGGAAACAGCCAAAAACAGACTATACTTATAGCATGTTTGATGGAGCCACCGTAATCACTTTGAAAAACGGCCGTTTTGCCGTTAACGATACAATATCTAATATTTTTCCCTTAATTTATTACCTGGAGGAACAAACCAATGACAAAAGACAGTTTAAGCGTCACCGACAATCGCACCGGTAAGAGCTATGAACTTGCCATAAAAAATGACACCATCAACGCGATGGATTTGCGTCAGATCAAAGTCAATCCTGATGATTTTGGTATGTTGAGCTATGATCCCGGCTTCAAAAACACAGCATCCACCGAAAGCACCATTACTTATATTGACGGGGCTAAAGGCATTTTGCGTTACCGTGGCTATCCCATCGAACAATTAGCAGCAAGTTCAAATTACCTCGAAGTCGCCTACCTTATTTTATTTGGCGAACTACCCAACCAAGCACAATATGATAAATGGGAATATGACATTCTGCATCACACCTTTGTGCATGAAAATATCACCGATTTCATGAAAGCGTTCCGCTATGACGCGCATCCAATGGGCATGTTTATTGCCACCATCGCCGGTATGTCAACCTTTTATCCTGAAGGGCGCGACATTCATGACGCGGATAACCGTTTGCGCCAAATTGAGCGTCTGATCGCCAAAACACCCACCGTAGCAGCATTTTCATACCGTCATTTACGCGGGCTACCCTTTGTCTATCCTGACAATGATTTGAGCTACACCGGCAACTTCCTCAACATGCTGGATAAAATGACCCAGATCAAATACAAACCCAACCCGGCATTGGAACGCGCCCTGGATGTACTTTTCATTTTACACGCTGACCACGAACAAAATTGCGGTACGGCGGCAATGCGTGTCATCGGTTCCAGCGAAACCGATCCCTACAGCGCAATGGCTGGGGCAGCTGCAGCTCTATATGGCCCTCTGCATGGCGGTGCCAACGAAGCTGTATTGCGCATGTTAGTTGAAATTGGGGATGTAAAAAATGTGCCGGCGTTTGTCGAAGGGGTCAAAAATCGCGAACGTTTGTTGATGGGATTTGGCCATCGCGTGTACAAAAACTTTGATCCACGCGCCAGCATCATCAAAAGTATCGCGGATGAGGTATTTGAAGTCACCGGACGTAATCCCTTGTTAGATATCGCCCTTGAACTCGAACGCATCGCCTTGGAAGATGATTTCTTTGTGCAACGCAATTTGTACCCGAATGTTGATTTCTATTCGGGCATCATCTATCAGGCCATGAAATTCCCGATTGCAATGTTCCCTGTACTTTTCGCGATTCCGCGGACAATTGGTTGGTTGGCACAATGGCAAGAGATGCTGCTGGATAAAGAGCAAAAAATCGCACGTCCACGCCAGGTTTACCTGGGTTCTGATGAACGCGATTATGTGTCTATGGAAGATCGTAAATAGGTGTTAAGGAAGCGTCCACATATAAATTAGGGATAAAAAGACGCTTCCGCAAAGCAACATTCGATCCAAATCGCCAAGTTAATTACGAATGTTGCCTAAGACACTCCTAACAATTTACATCGCTTTTCATTGACTACAGCGAGTTTAGGAAAACGGATTTTTTAACCCGATTCTATTCACTCGTGCCTGAATTCGTTGTAGTCATGCAGTTACTTCTAAAATTGCCTCAGCAACGGCCGTATCATCCCAACCAAACGCCTTCCCCGACTGTAACCAGACCAAAAACTCCACATTCCCATCAGACCCTTGGATAGTTGATCGTGTTAAACCCTGTATCGCCAGATCATGATCGCTCATCCAGGCGAGTAGATCAGTTAACGTTTGGCGGTGTACGGCCGTATCCCTAACAACACCCCCTTTGCCCACAGATTCTGGCCCGGCTTCAAACTGTGGTTTGATCAACGCGACAATATCAGCATCCGCTGTTAACCATTGTTTAACGGCTGGTAAAATCAACCTTAACGAAATAAATGACACATCAATACAAACAAATTCAACTGGCTCAGGCAATGCTTCAACATAACGTGCATTAGTACGTTCCATGACGACAACACGCTCATCCTGGCGCAGCTTCCAATCCAACTGCCCGTAACCGACATCCAGCGCATACACTCTAGCTGCATTATTTTGCAGCAGTACATCCGTAAATCCGCCTGTACAAGCGCCTACATCGGCACAAATACGACCAGCTACATCCAGGTTAAAGGTTTCTAAAGCACCCGCCAGCTTAAAACCGCCACGGCCAACATAAGGCAGCGGAGTTTTAAGTTCGATGATGGCTTTATGGGAAACGGCCGTACCTGCCTTATCCACGCGCTGACCATCCACCATCACCTCACCTGCCATGATTAAACCCTGCGCTTTCGAGCGTGTCGCCACTAAACCCCGCGCCACCAACAACTTATCGAGTCGTTCTTTTTTCTTAGCCATTTGGTATCAAGAGGAGTGAATGGCACAAAGCACACAAAGGTAATTTCATCAAAGAGAAAAATCTGTGTAAAACTTCGACCATACCCAGATCATGTCTGTGGATCATTTCCCCTGCAAACGCTGCACCCAATCAGTCAGCGCATCAGCCAGTGATTGGCGTAAATGGATGTGGGGCTGCCAACCCGTGTCAGCTTTTATTTTGGCATAACTGCCATACAAACAGGCCACATCCGACGGACGCATACGTGACGGATCATAGTTAACGCGCACCTCAATCCCGGCCAATTCAGAAAGTGTATTCAGTAAATGATGAATCGAAACGGGCTGTCCAGAACAAATCAGATACCCTTCGCCCGGCTGCCCTTTTGCTGCCAGCGTGCGATAACCGGCAGTCACATCACGCACGTCGGTGAAGTCGCGCTGCGCCTCCAAATTGCCGACCAGTATTGTTGCGGCCTGCTGCCCCAATTTAATTGCTGCCAACTGTGATGCAAAATCGGGCACGACAAATCCTAGAGCCTGACGCGGTCCCACATGATTAAACGGCCGTGCCTCAACCACCGGCAGCTGATAACGTGCCCAATACACAGCGACCAACTTTCCCGCTGCAAGCTTGCTAATGCCATAGGGATGGCGCGGTTCAGGCTCGGTTTTTTCGGTGATGGGCAGATTGCCGGGGTCGATTCGGCCGTATATCTCCGCGCTTGTCACCACCACCACCCGTGGACGGCCGTAGGCTACTGCCGCGTCCAACAAATTTGCTGTGCCGCCTATATTAATTGCTATAGTCAACGCCGGTTTTTGCCAGGAAATGGCCGGTGAAGCCTGTCCGGCCAGATGATAGATGACATCTGGTTTGGCTTGCGAAACGGCCGTTTTCAACCCCTCCGCATCCAACAAATTGCCAGGGATCGCCGTCACTGCCGGGTGATCGGGCAAATCCTGGTGTCCAGATTCGCCATGCACCAGCGCAAAAATCTCATCGCCCCCCGCCAATAATTGATCCACCAGGTGTGATCCCGCAAAACCGGTCGCACCCGTTATAAATACACGCATAATTGCTCCAATTTATTTGTCTGCGCAATTATACCCGAATTCAACCAATCCGCGTGGTTGGGTTAGCCAGGCTGAAATCAATCGCCCAACCCACCCGGTCAAAGAATCCGTGATAATCTGCAACAATCCGTAACAAAAAATTAGTCCCAGATTGACATCCATCGCCCCATCCACCCGCTCAAGTATAATTTTCCACATGAACTCTTGGCTGCAAGCCCAAAAACAAACGGTCAAAAAACACATTCAGGTGGTTAGAAATAATCCAACTCATATCTTACAATCGCTCTATCGGATTCTGCCATTTGTGATCCTTTTGTGGATTTTGCTCAGCCTGATTAAACCCGCTCCCATCTTGATTACCCCTGGCCCACACCAAAGCGTACAAACCAACTATCCCGCCCTTGGCGTGCACACGCGCCTTACCGACGAAGTTGAAGAGTGGAAAATTCAGCATAGCTTGCAGTTGGTGCGTGAAATGGGCGCACCCTGGATCGTTGAATTTTTCCCCTGGGCTTATTACCATGCGGAAGATGGCTCGATTGTGTGGGAGCATCAAGACCAGGTCATCGAACATGCACACGCACAAGGACTCACCATCATTGCACGCATCGGCCTTACACCAGAGTGGGCACGGCCGTCCGATACAACACTTACCTACCTTGATGCTAACGCCTACGACGATTTTGCCACCTTCGCGGCGGCCTTTGCCGCACGCTATCAGGGCAAAGTCGATTACATGATCATCGGCAATGAACCTAATCTGAGTTATGAATGGGGCTATCGCACCACCACGCCAGAAGATTATGTCAACTTACTCAAGGTCGTTTACCCGGCTGTCAAGGCGGCCAATCCCGATATGCAGATTTTGGCCGGGGCACTGGCCCCCACGCTTGAACCCGCAGGCTCGCCCTGGGGCTTAAATGATTTGACTTATCTGGATGCGATGTATGCGGCCGGCGCGGCCGCTTATTTTGATGGTCTGGCGGTGCATGCGTATGGACTGACTTTCCCGGCAACGGCCGCACCCGATCCCACCATCCTCAACTTCCGGCGTATCGAACTGGTGCGTGAGGTGATGGAACAGCACGGCGATGCAGAAACCAAGATTTTTGTGACTGAAACGGGTTGGAATGATCATCCACGCTGGACATTTGCAGTACGGCCGTCGCAGCGCATCCAATACACCCTCGAAGCTTTAGAATATGCCCAGGCCAACTGGCCCTATGTCGAAATGCTGGCTTTATGGGCGTTTCGTTTCCCCGCGCCTACCAAAAGCTACATGGATTATTTCACCCTGGTTACACCCGAATTCGTCAACAAACCAATATTTGAAGAATTAAAACGTTTTACAGGGAATTAAGAGAATGCCAGCAGTGCCTGGCACTACGCAAAGAACACACAAAGTGAAGCAACAAAAAAGATGACGGTCATAGTTATGCATAAACGATTTTTTCTTCTGCTAATAACGGCTATCCTTGCCATTTTAGTTAACAGCGGCTGCCACTCCCAAAACGAAACCTGGCAGCGCATCGCAGAGAGCGGTGTGCTGCGCGTGGGACTTGATCCCACCTATCCGCCTTTTGAAGTCGCCGATGGCAGCGGGAATGTCAGCGGGTTAGATGTAGACCTGGCCCATGCGCTGGCGAAAGAGTTGGGGCTGCGCGTTCAGCTCAGCCATTTTGGTTACGATGGTTTGTATGCTGCGCTGGCCACCGGACAGGTGGATGTGCTCATCTCGGCGATGGTGATTGTGCCGGGTCGCACCAAGGATTTTGCCTACAGCGATCCCTATTTTAATGCGGGTGAGATTTTGATTGTGCCGGCTGAGAATGGGGATATTACTGAGATGGCAAACTTAAACGGCCTTTCCCTTTCCGTCGAATTAGGAGCCCAAGGGCATGTGGAAGCTGCCCAATGGGTCAAAAAGCTGCCTGATCTGACGGTTGTGTCCTTTAGTAGTCCTGAAGAAGTGTTAACGGCCGTAGGCAACACAACGGATGCCGCCATCATCGACAGTATCAACGGTCGTCTATTCCTCAAGGATCACCCTGAACTCAAACGCCTTTCGGACCCTGTAACTGTCGAGCCATTTGCACTGGTTGTGCGTGCTGAAGACGAACAACTCTTACAAAAATTAAATGCAGCACTTGATAATCTAACACAATCTGATCAGCTCGAAACCATCATCAGCCGCTGGTTAGCGCCGTAAACCAAATCACAACCTGGCTGTTAAAAGCCTCTTCTTTTTTCGGCCAAAACCCTTTATAATGGATATGATGTAAAAAATAACACAACTTTTTTGTCCATCAGACGTAGTGTGAATTAGTGACTTATTAGCAGCAAACTCGGTAATGTGAGTCTGCATTCGGAACCCAAAATGACCTCCCTCAAAAAAAATTTATCTGTATTCTTGCCCCTTTTTCTTCTGGGCATTTTACTTATTGGTTCACAAACGGCCGTTGCCCAAACCAAAACCTTCAATTGGGAAGATTGGCACTCTGACATCACACTGCTCGAAAACGGCGATTTGCAAGTCGTAGAAACCCAAACCCTCAATTTTCAAGGACAGCCATTCACCTTTGGCTTCCGCACAATTCGCACCGGTGCCAGCGGCAACAACGACGGCTTGAGCAATATCTC
>JAGRDI010000096.1:0-8831 GCA_020432765.1 Anaerolineales bacterium
TTGATATATTTAATCATAAGGTTTGCTCCTACAAAGACCGCAATTAGGTAAACCGCATAAGGCTGTATATTTTCTCTATAGTACTGGAGTCTGGCGAATTCTAGACTTGTCAGGTTTCTACAACGAGTGGCATGTGAGCAAATTGATCATAAAACCTGACAAGTCTTCTTTGGTAAAATAAAAAACGCCAGTGTCCAATAAAAGATTACGGGATTGGCTCCACAATTCGAATGCCGCATTTCCACTAGAGTTATGTTAAAATACAACCAGGAAAATTATTGTGACGAATAAACTAGCGTTCTTTGGAGAACATCCCGTTTTCAGAAATTTATCCGAGGAGCAATTGCGCGCCCTCTGTCGAATCGTGCGTGAATATTCCTTTGATGATACCTCTGTGATCGCGTATCAACGTGATGTGGCGGATAGGATGGTGATTGTAATAAACGGCCGTCTCTACTCCCGCCAGGTAGACCAACACGGCCGCGTTCGCGAAGCCCACACACGCGGCTATACAGCCAACCAATATTTCGGAGCTGATTGGCTGTTTACCCCAGGTACTTATCCGGCAACTGTCACAGGCAGTGAGCCAGGCCACATCTTTATCATTTCAAACGATGATTTTCTACAGTTCTTGCGAGATTATCCCGAGGCAATAGAAGCGCTTGAACCTGAATTTGATGCAAATGGTGAATACATTGACGGTTTGCCAATGTACGCCTGGGAGCAAGCATCTAAGCTATCCTTTGTTGAGCGCCGTGAGAAAATTGGAATCATCAGATTATTGCCAGATGAAATAGTCGAATATTATGCACGTCGCAGCATTTGGTATTTGTTTGTCAGAGTATTCTATCCGCTGCTTGCCATGATAATCATACCTTTATTAGTACTGTACTTCTCACCATCAGATTTGCAAGGGTCGAGTATCTTGTTCGAAATAGGTCTCGTTCTGCCCGTACTTATATTCGGATCCATGATTATCTTCCGAATTCTTGATTGGACCAACGATTACTTTGTCATCACCAATAAACATATTTCTAATCGCGAATTTGACTTACGTACCTTTCGGACTGAATTAAATAAAGTTCCAATTGAACAAATACAAAGTGTTGAAGTCGTTAAACCGACTTTAACATCTAATATTTTTGATATTGGCACCGTGCGCATTACAACGGCCGCAATGGTAGGCATGATGCAATTTGATAACATAGACAACCCCATCGAAGTCAAAGAGACCTTGGAGCGTTTACAGCGTCATGTGCGTGATTTTGATGTCGCCTTATCCCAAACCAAAATGCGGCAATCAGTCGAAGAGCATTTCAAGGTGGGGCTAGGATACGAAGTTGTTCCCAGTGATGAAGACGAAGAAGAAAACCTGCCTGAAGTTGTTCGATTTAGTTTATGGAAACGCATAGGAGACTTGTTTGATTGGCGTGAAGTTGAAGGCACTACCATAACTTATCGTAAAAATTACCTGATTCTGTTTTTAGATATTTTAGGGCCATCGCTTGTTTACTTGTTACTTTTTGCGATATTGATTGGGGTTACCTATTCAGGTATCATGTCATTTTGGGCAACTTTAGCAAGCCTGGCATTATTTTTTGGATTCAATACATTTTGGTTTGTTTGGATGTTTGAAGACTGGCGCAATGATATTTTTCAGCTGACAGATCGTTATGTGATAGATATTGACCGCAAACCTTTTGGTTTTGGTGAAAGTCGTAAACAAGCATTATTGTCCAACATCCAAAATATTAGTGCAGAGAGGCCTGGTTTTTGGGCAACGTTGTTTAATTATGGCGATGTCAACATTGATACGGCCGGTTCGGACTCTGACATCACCTTCGAACGTGTTCCTAGTCCCAGTCAAATATTAAGCGAAATCTTTGATCGCCTCGACGGTGTACGCCAGGATCAGCGACGGCGTGATGGTGCAGAACGTCGCGAAGAATATGCACTTCTGTTGGATGTTTATAAACAAGAAATAGAACAAGGGCGCATTCCCCAACGAACGCCCCGCAATGAAGAAGAATTATAAAGGTGAAGCTATATGGCAGTGTTAGACGTTGTCAGATTACCTGATCCCATATTGCGTCAAAAGACGCGTGTGGTAACAAAATTTGATGATGATTTGCAGCAATTAATTGATGATATGATCGATACTATGCGCGACGCACCAGGTGTTGGCCTGGCCGCGCCGCAAGTTGGCAAACCACTCAAGTTGACGGTGATAGAAACTGTGGCTGATGAAGATGAGGATGGCAACGAAATCGAAGGTACGCGTAAATTGTTTGTGATTGCTAATCCGGAAATTGTGTGGACATCACGCAATGAAGTGACTGGGATTGAAGGGTGTTTATCCATTCCGGGTTATGTGGGCGAAGTCGAACGATTTCAAGCGATTCGTGTACGTGCGCAAGATCGGTATGGTAAGAAAATTAAGCTGCGGATCAAAGATTGGACGGCACGTATCTTCCAACACGAAATCGACCATTTAAATGGGGTTTTATATATCGATAAATTGACCTCGCCAGAGAATTTATGGACAGAGGAGGAGTTTGAAGCGATGCAAGATGCAAAGGAAGAAGAATCTGCTGTTAAGGACAGGAACGTTTAATTTTAACTGGACTCTGGCGAAAAATAGATTTGTCAACTTTTTTCTCTGGAAGCAAACATGATATCAAACAAAAAAGTTGACAAATCTTTCTGGAAGAACAAAAAACGCCAGAGACTTGTTTTAAGAAAGAGGGAGCCAACACAGGTTACACATAGTCATTAAAAGGGCATAGTCGCTATAAAAATTCGCCACCATCTAGAGGAATAATGACACCTGTGAGGAAATCTTGTCGCAGCAGGTGTAATACGTTTGTGGCTACGATTTCAGCGCTGCCATACCGCTGTAGAGGGACACGTTCGTGTGCGATTTTTTCCAAGTAACTTAAATCAGCTCCGGGTGGGGGCAAAATTGCACCCAATGCCACGCCGTTTACTGTGATACGAGGTGCAACTGCGTGCGCCATTGTTGTGGTCATTTGCCACAGACCTCCTTTTGTTAGCCGATAAACAAAGTGATCTGGCTGGTGATTGCGCAAACGAGCATCCAAGATATTGATAATTTTGCCACTTTTGTCTTTTGGGAGTTGTTGTGTAAATGCTTGGCTCAGGAAAAATGGGGCACGCAGATTGATGGCAAAAAGTTTCTTCCACAAATCTGCATCACTATTTTCAAATGTATCTTCTTCTGGAAAGATAGCTGCGTTGTTAACGAGAATATCGATATGACCAAAATGGGAAACGGCCGTTGGTATAATCGTAGCCACAGCTTCTGCATCGGCGAGATTGGCATGACAGGTGACAGCACGGACGCCTTTTTCAATTGCATCTTGTTTGGTTTGTTGGGCTGGTTGGGCAGAACGGCCGTAATGGATAAAAACATCACAGCCGGCTTCTGCTAGCGCCAGCGTAATTGCACGGCCGACACGTATCGCACCCCCAGTAATTAAAGCGGTTTTACCTGCTAAATTCATCTATTTAACCTTCAGGGGATTTACCGGCTATAGTATCGCCAGGACTCACAAAGTCGGCGAATTCAATTAATGCAGTTGTATTGCGCATACGCATACGAGACCATTCGTAACGATCATTAAAGCCATGCCATT
Source organism: Anaerolineales bacterium (assembly GCA_020432765.1). GTDB lineage: Bacteria > Chloroflexota > Anaerolineae > Promineifilales > Promineifilaceae > JAACFF01. The sequence goes on from JAGRDI010000096.1 coordinate 3,657, forward strand.
GTCCTCCAGCTGTGGTCACAGCGCCCCAAAAATCTAACTCACTGATGATTTCAAGGGTTGTGTCATCATAACGTCCCCCTGGATAACAAAAATAGCGCGGAGTGTAACCGATATGGGCAGCGATGGATTCTTGGGAACCCAATACTTCATAAATAATGTAATCGCGTTCCTGACCACTTAAATCAGGATGTGTTTTTGAATGCGGTTCAATACGCATGCCAGCCGATGCCAGCTCTTCGACCATCTCCCAGGTCATATATTCCTCAAACCCTTTGTCGATGTATTCGGTGACCACAAAAAAGGTGGCTTTGTGCCCGAATTCTTGCAGAATGGGAAAAGCATTTTCGTAATTGTCTTTATATCCGTCATCTAAAGTGATGATGACCGGTTTTTCTGGTAGTTCTTTCTTAGCGGTGATTGCTTGTGAAAGGTCATAAAGATCGATGGTTTCGTAGCCGTTTTCTGCCAAATAAGCCATTTGGTCATGGAAATCAGCAGGGCTAACAGAAAGGTCCAGACGGTATTTGTCGGCATCTTCTGGTGGCACGCTGATATAGTGGTACATCAATATTGGAACTTTTAACGTCCAACTGTAGACTCCTTGTGGTGTAGGCAGTGGTGGGGGCGTAGTGGCCGTTGCTGTGACGATGGGAATAGTTGGTATGCTTGTGCTGAGCGGCGTTGAAGTAGCCGTTTCTGTCGCTGGCAAATGTGTCGGCGACGGGATTGCTGCTGGTGTATCAGTTGGAATGGTTGTTATTGTGGGCGGCGGAGTGAATGTATTTGTAACGGTAGGAGTAGGCGCTGGCCGGGTGGCGGTCTGTTCAGCGAGTGTGATAGCAACGGCCGTTCTTGTTGGCTCTACGGCCGTTGCGCTGCATCCCAACAACCCAAGACTCAGCAAGCAAGACAAAATAAACCATCCCAATAAATATTTGGTTTGGTATGTTGATGCTGTGTTGAAGTACTTGCTATGTTTAAGGCGTCCCATCGCGCGTGAGAATAGCGGAGGGGCGCTATGGCGTCAAGCAAATTAATGATTTGTCTATTACCGCCTCTGTTGGGATTCTGATATACTGCTGACCAGAAATAAGCGGTGTAGCTTTGTGGTGAAATTCATGATCTTAGGAAAAATATCTGGTGGGTGACATAGACAGCGACGAATCAGCCCTCATCGAACGCGCCAAAACGGATAATGATGCCTTCGGGTTATTATACGAACGCTATGTTGATCGCATCTATAACTATGTCTATTATCGAACCGGCAATTCCGCTGACGCCGAAGATTTAACCGCACGTATATTTGAACGTGCCATGAAACATATCGGCAATTATCGTGATCAAGGAGTGCCATTTTCCGCCTGGTTATATCGTATTGCGCATAATTTAGTTGCAAATTGGCATCGTGATCGCAGTCGCCGTAAAATGATTTCTATTGACGATGTAGGCCAATGGGTGATCGATGATCATGGCCCGGAATTATCTGCACAGTTAATGGAAGATAAAGCCGCCCTGATTACCGCTATCCGGCGCTTACCGATGGATCGTCAGGAATTACTGCGTTTGAAATTTGTTGATCGACTGTCTAATGCAGAAATCGGGGTTATCTTGGACCGCAGTGAAGGCGCGATTAAATCCCTTTATCATCGCACACTACTTGCATTGCGTGAAGATATGGTGGGCACAGATTATACGCCGCCGCAAAACAGGGGAAATTTGTTGGTACGGCCGTTTCGCCGCAACTAACTTTTGCAGAATATTTGAATCCCCAAAACAGCCACCAAGCACAATACTATCGAGATGCTCTTTCTAAGATTTGTGAAAATCGTGGCGCAAGTACCTTATTAGAGTCTCATGTCTTTGTCGCATATTGACATTGTGCTAGAATACAAAAAGGGAAATTTTTTGCACAAAATTGATTGAGGAAATGGAGAAAATCTCTTGAGTAAATCAGAATCGAGCAAGATTTGGATAGCAGTCATTGGTATCCTTGTTATTAGTGGTCTGGTAGCGGCCATTTGGCCCCTACTTGCGACTTTAGGGCCAACAGGATCAACAGGAATCCCTGTCGAAATCCAAACCGTCACCATCAAAATCCCACCAATTCCAGCAATTGGCTTTGGGGGATTCACCACCGAGATCAACAGCTTTTTGTTGCTAATCATCTTGGCTGTGGTTGTTGTTGGTTCTGTCGTCGTTGCCGGGGTAATAATTACCCTGCTTATCCGCTTGCTTTCCCGTTTTATATCTAAAACTGAAGCTGATGAAAGCTTTCAGCAAAAATCTGCCAAACTAGAAAAAAACCAAAACGACAAATTGAAAGCGAAACAAAGTGGCAACGAAGCTGTCAAAGAACAACAGAATGATTATACGCGTTGGGCAGTTATCGCAACATCTGTGGCAATTTTGTTTTTTGTTGCCATCTTTGGCTTGCTGCTTACCGGCACACTATTTCCAACGGGTGAAATCATTGAGCGTGATGAGGTATTTAATATTGGTTTAATCATTACTGGCGCTTTCTTATTGGTCACTTTATTGTTGTTGCTTTTCCGCATGAATCCAAAAAAACTTGCCGCTGTAGACACAACAGATAACGCTGCTATTCCTTGGGAAACAATAGCCGTTCTGCTTACTGGTGTGATTGTGCTTGGTTTAGGAATTGGCTTAATGATTTATTTCAATACAGGTTAAAACTATAAAATAAAAAGGAGCCGTCGCTTATTATTTGGTGGCGTAGTTAGGCGTAAGGTAAAACGTCAACTTTGGGTGGTCAATAGTCGTGTCTATCAACGATGACCACCCTTTTCGCGACAAATGAGCAGGGGAAAATAATGAGAAATGCAAAACATTTTATAATAGTAGCTGTTCTGATTGTGATAAGTACAATCATCCTACGACTTTTGTTTACATGGTTGCTGGCATTGCCAGTCGCTGCAAGCGCACAGGCCGAGCCAATCGATAACTTGTTTAATGCTCACTTCTGGATGATCGCCTTCCTCTTCTCGCTTATAATGGTCATCATGTTATATTCTGCCGCCGTCTTTCGCCGTAAACCAGACGATGAAGAAGATGCCGAGCATGTACATGGCAATACAGCATTAGAAATTGGCTGGACGATAATTCCAACTTTTGTCGTCATTGGCTTTGGCGTTTGGGGCGCTTTTATGTTAAATGCATTAACGACACCCAACCCAGATGAAATCGTGATTGAAGTGGTCGGTCGTCAATGGTCTTGGACATTTGCATATCCAGAGTATGGTGATTTTGTTTCAACTGAGTTGGTGATTGCAAAAGATCAACCGGTCCTGTTGAGTATGAATTCAGAAGATGTGATCCATTCTTTTTGGATTGTTGAATTTCGTGTTAAACAAGATGTGGTACCTGGGCGGACAACAGAATTGCGGATTACACCGACGTTAGAAGGTGACTATAAGCTGCGCTGTGCCGAAATTTGTGGTTTGAATCATTCCACGATGTTGGCTCCAGTTCGGATTGTATCCGCTGAAGAGTTTGATGCTTGGGTTGCGGAGAAAATGGCTGCACCTAAATATGCCGACATGACTCCGGCAGAGCGTGGCGCACTTTGGCATAGTGCGGAAGGGTTTGCTTGTGCTGGGTGCCATAGCTTAGATGGCAGTCTCGGTGCTGGCCCAACATGGTTAGGCATATACGGGCGTCAAGAAGCTCTTACTGATGGTACAACCATTTCCGTGGACGATGCTTACATTAATGAATCTGTCACAAACCCGAATGCAAAAATCGTTGAAGGATTTGCAGCCGATGTAATGCCCAAAATATACGCAGAGTCGTTTGCCGAAAAAGAGGCTGAAATTCTAGCTAATGAAGGTGTTGAGATTGATATCATCGCCGATTTAATCGCTTTTATGCAGACTTTAGAAGAATAATGAATTAGTCTGAGATAGAGGAGAAAGTTATGCCATTTATTGTAAAAATTGTGCGATCAAAAGTTTTCGACGGTCTCTTGGGTGCCATTTTGGGCATCGTAGTTGGGATTATCATTACAGCAATCCTCTGGGTTATTGTCTCAGCCCTTGGGGATCTGGTGCCTCCCTTTGTATTAGATTTTGTCCCGGCTCTGGGACTCTTGATTATTTTGGGACATGCCGTTATAGGCTTCGGGTCTGGATTAGGAATGTTCCGTGGAACCAGCCTGGGGCGTTTTCTATATTATGGTTCAGCGACTGGCTATTTCCGTGGCATCCTTGGACAGATCATTGGTACCTTGTTGGGAATGAGTTTGTTTAATCTGTTCTTAGCTGCGAAAGGGGTAAGTGAACCCTTTTTAAACGAAAAGGCATTGGTTTTTGGCGGTATCATCGGTGTGATTGGGTTTGTGATGGCTACAGGGGCGCTGACCGATTGGATGCTGTGGGTTGGTGGCAACCCAACCAGATTACATCACGGTGCACCAGAAGGTAAGCCAGAATGGTTCCGCTACTTTACTGTAGATGTCAACCACAAAGTAATTGGCATTCAATATGGTGTGACCAGCCTTTTTGTATTATTAGTCGGTGGTCTTTTTGCACTTATCTTCCGCATTGAATTAGCCCAACCGGGCTTGCAGTGGCTTTCTAATGACCAATATAATACGCTATTTAGTGCACATGGCATCGTCATGATTGTGAGTATGCTCATGGGTGTTGGTGCCATGGTCAATTACCTGGTTCCGCTCATGATTGGTGCATCGGATATGGCTTTCCCGCGTCTTAATGCCTTTAGTTACTGGGTTGGGCTTCCATCAGTCACACTGGTTTTAGGCGGTATGGCATTGGGTGGATGGGATACTGGCTGGGTTGGTTATCCAACCTTAAGCTTGTTTACGCCTGAAATTGGCGTGGTACTTTTCTTGATGGGTTTTTGGATAAACGGGTTTTCCTCTATTGCTAGTGCCATTAATGTCCTGGTCACAACTATGACTATGCGTGCTAAGGGTATGTCGCTTTTCCGTATGCCGATTTTTGTTTGGGGCGCTTTGGCAGCAGCTCTGATTCAATTTTCCGCTACCCAGACAGTTGGTATGGCTTTGACAATGACCCTGCTTGAACGTGTATATGGGTTGGTCTTCTTTAATCCAAATTTAGGTGGTAACCCAATTCTTTATCAAAATGTATTCTGGTTCTATTCACATCCGGTTGTTTATTTGTTTGTACTGCC
>JAGRDI010000096.1:8931-19909 GCA_020432765.1 Anaerolineales bacterium
GGTTTTTTGGTGTGGGCACATCATATGTTCACATCTGGTATGAATGATGCATTGCGTATTCCCTTCATGATGGCAACTATGTTGGTAGCCGTACCTACTGGGGTTAAATTCTTCAGTTGGGTAGCAACAATTTGGGGTGGTAAATTAACCTTCGAAACCCCAATGCTCTTTGTCTTAGGGGCTATTTCGGTATTTTTGATTGGTGGTGTGACAGGACCCATTTTGGGCACCGTGCCGACTGATTTGCATTTGCATGATAGTTACTGGGTCGTTGGTCATTTTCATGCGACGATGTTTGGGGGCTTTATATTCCCCTTCTTTGCAGCATTATATTATTGGTATCCCAAGATTAGCGGACATATGTACAATGAGAAATTAGGTAAATTGCATTTTTGGTTGATGGTACCTGGTTTTTGGGTGATGAGTTTTGGTCAGATGAGCGTTGGCATTGTTGGTATGCGCCGCCGTATTGCGGATTATGATCCAACTTTGGGCGTTCAAAATACCCAGATTATGATTACGCTGGCTGCATTTGTGATTGCTTGGTCCGTTTTGATCATGATTTACAATCTAATTTCCAGTACGCGTAGACAGCCGGTGGCATCTAGTAATCCATGGAGGTCGCGTTCGCCAGAGTGGCAAACGACAACACCGGTTCCCGAATTTAATTATGATACGCCCATTGAGGTGGTTGGTCGCCCATATGATTATGGTATTGAAGGAGCCCCTTATATTAAAATGGCACCGGTGCCTTCTGGTGACTGATTGGGCTAAAACGCGGAAAGGAGAAAGTTGGCATGAACGGAAATAGAGCGAAAGCAATGCGGCGCGGTTTAATAACATTTCTGGCTTTGCTGGTGTTAACAGTTGTGGAATATTTTATAGGCATTCAAGCAAATGCCTCGATTGTTTTACTATTTGTGATTGCTTTAGTAAAGGCAGCTTTGATTGTCCAGGTATTTATGCATATTTCGCGTTTGTGGCGTGAGGAGGAGCATTAATGAGCAGTGTAACCGCAAATCACGATCATGGCACGCATGATGCACATGATCACGAACTGCCTTATGAAACTCAGTTGAAAAGTAATCGTCTGGGTTTATGGTTGTTCTTGTTTTCCGAGATATTTTTGTTTGGTGCGCTGTTGGCGTCTCGTTATATTTTGTGGGGTGTGCATAGACCTGACCTTAGTCAATTTGTGGGCCTTGTTGCGACCATAGTTTTGTTGTTTAGCAGTTTGTTTGTGTATCGCGGTGAAACTGCGATGGGCAGTGGTGACAGCAAGTCGATGATGCGTAATTTTTTGGTTGCGGCATTTTTGGGTACGATTTTCTTGTTCAGTGTGGTTGTTTTTGAATGGAATATTTTTGGTCTGGAAGCGAATATTGGCGGCATTGAATTATTTGGTCATTTGACCATTTCTGATGGGGTTGAATCAGGCATTTTCTTTGCGATGACTGGCTGGCATGCATTGCATGTATTAAGTGGTATCTTTTTGTTATTGGTGGCGTGGAACAACGGCCGTAAAGGTACTTTTACTCGCGAACGACATTGGGGTGTTGAAGGTATTGCAGTATACTGGCATTTTATTGACCTGGTTTGGGTTTTCTATTATCCGGCACTGTATTTGATGGGAACACCGTTCTAGAAAAACCGCTAGATTTTTGTTGATTTCATTGCGTATTTCGTATTACGTAGGTGTGCTTTTGGGCCTATGTAATACGAAATACGCAATATCTGTTTAAAGGGAGTTCGTTCACAGCCATGGATCCGGTAACTAAAGCAGTTTTATTGTCTTGGGCTTGGCGCTGGGATGTTACCTTGCTTTTGTTTGTGATGGGTGGGTTATATGTGACTGGTTGGATACGCTTGCGTAAACGTACATACGTAAGTCGGCGTAGAAATCGGCCGCATTTGGTTGTTTGGTGGCGTTTGATCGCTTATCTATCCGGGTTGATTTTGGTGGGGGTGGCGCTTATGTCGCCTATTGATGTCTTGAGCCAGCAGTTGTTCTTCATGCACATGATCCAACATTTGTTGTTGATTATGATCGCTCCCCCTCTATTAATGATTGCAAATCCGATGCCTTTTCTGTTATGGGGTTTACCAACGCGATGGCGACACAAAGCTGGACGAGTGCTGAGTTACCTTTTACATCGTGAAAGCAGCACGCGTAATCTGGTAGTAAAACTGACTGCACCAGGAATTATCTTTATGTTTTGGATTATTTCAGTGATTGGTTGGCATGATCCCACGCTTTATAATGCTGCGCTGCGCTATGAAATTATCCATGATATTGAGCATCTGTTCTTTTTTGCGGCTGGCATGTTGTTTTGGTGGCATGTAACAGGTGCAGGGCCTCGTTTGCACAAACAGTTTGGCATTGTGGCACGTATCGTTTTTGTGTTAGCGGCCGTTCCGCCTAATATGTTTTTGGGTATCGTGTTAGCTTTTGCTTCTGTACCGATTTACTCCTATTATGAAGGTGTGCCTCGTTTATGGGTGAATGATGTGGTGATTGACCAGACAATCGGTGGTGTTATTATGTGGATTCCCGGCAGTATGATGTATATCATTGCGGTGTTGATCTTGCTAACCAAGTTGTTTGATCAGGAAGGTCACAAGCCACCGCTCGACGAGAAGTTGTGGGCATCTGATGAGGCGATGGCTGCGCCAGGGATTGGGCATGAAAACTAGATGGTTTTTCTGCAGATTTCACGGATTTTAAGTGATTATTATTCGTGCGTATATTGTTTAGGTAAGTCGTGGGTGTGATGGGATTGGTTAGGGCTTTAGTGAGTCGCCGCTGGTGGTGGGTGACACTGCTTGTGATAGGCGTGATGCTTTTGTTGGCACGTTTGGGTTTTTGGCAGTTGGCTCGTTTGGGTGAACGGCGGGCTGAGAATGTGCAAATGGCGGCCGTTCTGGCCTCTGAGGTTTTGGATGTGAATACAGCCACTGCGACGTTGTTCAGTGCAGGCGTTTTGCCCTCAGACCTTTCAGCGCTTGAAAGCCGCCGGGCAATTGCCAGTGGTGAACTTGATTTTGATAACCAAATCATCCTCAAAGTGCAAAATTGGCAAAGCAGGGCGGGCGTGCATTTGATTACTCCTTTGCTGTTGGATGATGAAACGGCCGTTCTTGTCGATCGCGGCTGGATTCCGGATGCCGATAATACAACAGAGAATTTACGCAAATATGATTTGCCGAACCCACAAACAATAGAAGGGTATGTGGCCATGTCGCAAACGCTTTCTGGTGATAGAGGTGTGATACCAGAAGAAGCACAAGCAGAATGGTATCGTGTGGATATTGAGGCGATTGAACCACAAATGCCCTATTCCTTAATGCCAATTTACTTGTTGCAGGCGGCAGAAGGTAATGAAGTTTTGCCCTATCGTGAAAATCCAGAGATTGATCTTTCCGAAGGCAACCATTTAAGTTATGCGCTGCAATGGTTTATTTTCTCTATTGGACTCGGGATCGGTTATTTGGCTTTTGTGTATACGCAGGAAAAGAAAGCACATGCCAAAGATTAATCTGCGTGCAGGGCAATGTATCATTGGTGTTTTTGTTCTGACGATTTTATTGGGTTTGGGTTTACGGCCGTTGCTGGCACATGGAGGCGGCGAACTTGTGGTTGGCCTTGAACCTGCCGGCCCCTATGCTGTTTCTGTGTGGATTAATCCACCACAGCCGCGTGTTGACGAGCCGGTGCATTTCACGGTAGGATTATCCTCTTTAGCTGATGGGAACCCGGTTTTGGATGCCGAGGTATTAGTAGAGATGCAGTTGGTAGGGGCAGAAACGGATGCTTCGACATCGCTCAACACAAGCGTTACCGCCGCAGCCACTACCGCACAATCTACCAACAAACTGTTTTATGAAACTGATTTAGATGTTGAATCCATTGGCACTTATAACACCACTATCAATATCCAAGGGGTGCAAGGGCAAGGAGATATTTCCATATCAGTCCTGGTTGCAGAAGCAAATCCAATTAATTGGTTGTGGGTTGGATTGTTAGGTTTGGGGGTTGCCCTCATTTTTGTGTATTTTCAAGCGCGCAGGCAAACCGTCACATTAATTCACACTAAACCAGCGGACAAATAGGTGGCAAACAGGTGACATCCTGCTAAAATCAAACCACTTAAATTTTAGGGGGAAATGGAAAAGTGCGTCCTGACAAAAATCTGTAAGTAAGTGACGATAGTTCCAATGGCTAACGTAACCACATTTGGTACGATTATTTAGAGGTAAAATTAATGCGCATATTCCCACGCATACGTGAAGGTTGGTCAACAGTACTCATTTTGCTTGGCATGTTGTTAATATCCTCAATTGCCTTGCGTGAAACTGAAATCATTGGGGGGCTACAAATCATCCCCCTTGTGACAGTATTGGCATTTTTGGCTGGTTTTTTCCTCGCCAAGAGTCGTTTTGGGGATTCAACTGCTCATGTATTCTCCTTAATTTATGGTTTGTTTGTCCTGTTTGTGCTTGTTGGATTAATTTTGCCCGGCGATCTCACTTGGCGTGAGCGGGTTGCAGATATTTTAATACGCCAAGGCACCTGGCTGCGTAGAGCGATTGATGGTGGAACCAGTCGTGATGGGGTTATTTTTGTCATTCAAACGACGATGGTTTATTGGTTAATTGGCTATACGGCCGCCTGGTATACGTTCCGTGAATCCCATATTTGGCGCGTTGTAATCCCCAGCGGCATCGTACTCTTAAGCGTTGTTTATTATTATAATGGGCCGAAGCCTCTGCCGCTTTACTTGGGCGGTTTTGTATTACTCGCGTTACTCTTCATTGTACGCACACATTTGACCTCACAAGAAGACCTTTGGCGTTCGGCATCGGTACGTTATGAGCGTGGTATCTGGTTTGATTTTCTGCGTGCCGGTTTTATCACGGCGGCCCTGATCTTATTTCTTTCTTGGAGTTTGCCTTCACTGTCCGCCAGCCCTCTTTCCCCCAGTGCCTTGGGGCGTGCCGGTGGTCCTTGGCGTGAATTTCAGGATACGTGGACGCGTTTATTTTCCTCTTTACGTTCATATGGCACCGCGACGAGTGATCCCTATCAGGACACGCTTGTATTAGGTGGCCCACGTACGGTGGGCAGCACACCGATTATGGATGTATTTGTAGATGAGCGTTTAACTTCAGTTTATTGGCGTGCAGTGGTTTATGATACATATGAAAATGGATTATGGTCTTTAAAACAAGATAACGAGACGACATTACATTATCCAGATGACGGCCCACTTGCTTTGCCAAAAACAAACGCACGTCAAAATGTTACTCAGACCATACTGAATTATTTGCCCAATTCCAGCTTTTTATATGCCGCACCTGATGTCGTGGAGACTGACCGACAGATGTTTGTCGACGCGGGCATAACAGAACAAGGGCAGCAGTTGGTAACGGCCGTTCGTTCGCGCTACTTGCTGCGTCAACAAGACAGCTATGAAGTCACATCAAGTGTATCAACCGCCGATGCGCAAAGTTTGCGTAATGCCTCTACTGATTACCCAGATTGGGTAACCGACTATTATTTTCAATTACCAACTACAATCACGCCTGAAACCGTGGCATTGGCCGAAGATGTTGCTGGTTCGTATGATAATGCCTTTGATAAATCTATTGCCATCCGCGATTACCTGCGCGATGCCATTACCTATAATGACCAGATTCCTGCTCCACCTGAAGGGGTTGATCCAGTGCATTATACGTTGTTTGAAAGTCGCGAAGGATATTGTAATTATTACGCATCGGCAATGGCAATTATGCTGCGTTCGCAGGGTGTTCCGGCGCGTGTTGCCAGCGGTTTTGCGCAAGGTGATTTTAACGAAGATAACAATGCTTATCGAGTGCGTGCCAGTAATGCCCATACCTGGACGGAAGTTTATTTTCCAGAATATGGCTGGATTCAATTCGAACCAACAGCCTCGATTCCAACTGTTGATCGTGACACGGCCGGTGGTGGCGGTGACCCATTTGCGCCTTTACAAACTGATGAAGAGCGCGAGCGTGAACAATTAGGTGCAGATTTAGAGCTGCCAGAAGGTGATGGCCTTAATCTGGATGAGTTGTTAAACGAAAATGATCCACAACAACGCTCAACGACATTCTTGAATGGATTTCCGATATGGCAAGCTTTGGGAGCTGTTGTGGTTTTGCTTTTAGCCGGCGCTGTGATGTTTATCGCTTATGAGATGAATAAACGTGTTGAAAGTGATGTGGATCGTAGTTACGATCGTCTAAGCTTTTGGGCACGTTGGATGGGCATCTTTTTCCGCCCGACACAAACCCCTTACGAACGAGCCGATATGCTGACAACGGCCGTTCCTGAAGGCCATGAACCGATTCGCAATTTAACGCGCCAATTTGTACATAAACAATTTGGTCCCAACCATAATTCCGATGATGCATTTAAGCCGCGTGATGAATGGCGTGCTTTGCGCCCGATGCTTATTCGTGAAAGCCTAAAAGCGCGTTTACAAAAAGTGCAAAAGCGACTAAGCCGCAAGTAAAATTACAATTTTCGAGGCGAAATAAAAAACAAAGGAAGGCGATTGGAAGAGCAAAATTTCACATTCCCTTCCTCTGTTTTTGCCAAATTCTTAATGTAACTAGATTTTCACAAATAATATCTTCTTGACTCTTGCAAACCCCTGTACTCTGATATAAGCTTGCCGGCATGAATGGGTATGCGAACAATTCTGATAACGACACAATCATTCAATCTTCGTCTGATCTCATAAGGTTGCGCAAGCTGATAGAGCAGCTAAACCAAATTGTGGGCAGACAACGTTCTGCAAGCACCGATCCTACAAATAAGGCAATTACTGCATTACGTGATAACAATGAGATCACGCGTTTGTTGGTGTATGCACAACGCACCATAGAAGAACTGGAAAGACGTCTCCAAGTTCAGGCAGCAGAACGTCGCCAATTAAAAGCATTACAAGATGTGGGGGCGGCCGTTAACTCTTCGCTCGAACTGGAACAAGTTTTAAATGGTGTGATGGATGTGATCATTAAACTTACCAATGCTGAACGTGCCATGCTGCTGCTTAAAAATGAAATGTCTAATCGCCTCGATGTGCATGTTGCACGTAACATGGATCGTGAAACAATTGAGAAATCGGACTCTTTTAAGATAAGCCGCAGTATTGTGCGACGTGTACAGCGCAGTGGTGAGCCGGTTGTTACCATGAATGCACAAGAAGATGAACGTTTTGCCAGCCAACAAAGCATCATCAACTTCAAATTACGCTCTATCTTGTGTGTCCCCCTAAAAATCAAAGAAAATACTATTGGTGTTATTTATGCTGACAATCGGATTGCTGCGGGTATTTTTGCCGAGCCTGATCGTGATCTCTTGGCGGCGTTTGCAAATCAAGCGGCCGTTGCAATTGAAAATGCGCGTCTCTTTGCTGAAATCCGTAAAAACTTGGCCGAAATCACGGAGATGAAGGAACTGATGGACAATGTGTTTGCATCCATTGCCAGCGGCGTAATTACAATCGACGAATCTGACCGCATCGCCCTTTACAATCAAGCTGCAGAGCGGATTTTGGGCGTCGATGCAAATTCTGTTTTACACAATGCCTACCAAAAAGTGTTACTCACATTGGGCTTGCCTGTAGGGGCAATGGTGCGTGAAGTCAAAACTAACGGCGGCACCCAAAACACAGAACTAGATATTTATGTGGCTGAACGTCTGGCTGCGACAACCCTGAACATGACTTTCTCCCCATTACGTGACAATCAGGGTGTGGCCATGGTGCTAGATGATATTTCAGAGAAGAAACGCATGGAAAGTGTACGGCGCTATCTGCCACCCAAGCTCGTAGACCAGGTACGTGACCTGGATGCAGCGCAGCGACCACAACGCCGAGTCATGACAGTGATGTTTGCTGATGTACGTGGCTTTAGTACCATGAGCGAATTTTTAGATCCTGAAGTGTTGATTCAAATCATAAATAAATATTTTACGGTTGCGGTGGGAGCGATCACCCGCTACCAGGGCTTAACCGATAAGTTTATGGGCGATGCAGTGATGGCATTGTTTAATACGCCGCTAAACCCACAAGAAGATCATGTCTTACGCGCCATACAAACGGCTTTGATGATTCGGCGCGATACGGCCGATTTTTACGACAGCCTTTCAACCTCAGCACAACAATTACATTTTGGTATTGGGATTCATTCCGGCGAGGCTGTGGTTGGCAATGTAGGCAGCCATTTGCGCAAAGATTACTCCGCGATTGGTGATGCGGTTAATCTTGCCAAGCGTTTACAAGAAGTTGCTAAACCAGACCAAATTATAATCAGTGAGCATATCTACCAACAGTTATCTGATCGAGTTGAGGTTACAGCCCTGCCAGCAGTTCAAGTCAAAGGGCGGCAAACGTTGGAACAAATTTATTTGCTCACTGCAATGAAGTATCCTGATGAATTTATTCAAAAATAGAACCAAGAAATTACATTTGAGCCTGGTACTTTTGCCGGCTTTATTGATTGTCGGAATTTTGGTATATAGTGGGCAAACGGCCGTTTCTTCTGCTGCTGAACCGGATCAACCTTTCCCGGTGGTTAAACTACCACCAGAAGCGCTGGTTATGTCCAATACATTCGATAGCAGCATTGTCAATTCAGTTTCCCATCCCAAAATGGATGCCAGCCTTGTCCAACTGACAACGGCCGTTTCACCTGCAAACGCACGTGAGTTGGCTGACAACAATGGTGTGCGTCTAAAAGGTGACCGGGCACAAGTGCAAATCGTCACTACACCATACGAGTTACCAGAAACTATTGCTGCAGTGGAATCAACTGGTGGATCAGTTACCAAACAGAGTAATGATCAAACCTTGTTGCAAGCTTGGGTGCCTTTGTCTGAGTTAACAAGTTTGGCGGAGAATACGGCCGTTGCTTATATACGTCAGCCCGCACAACTGATACTCGATGACATTGATGTTACAACCGAAGGTTTGGCCGTTATGAATGCTAATGCCTGGCATAATGCCGGTTTTGTTGGTGGTGGTGTGAAGATTGCCATCATTGATAGTGGTTTTCAAGGCTATCCAAACTTGTTAGGCAGCGAATTGCCCGCCAACGTAACCGTGAAAAACTTTGTAGATGGTGAATCCGATTCGCAAGTAAACGGGACAACTCCGCATGGTACAGCTTGTGCTGAAATCATTCATGACACTGCCCCCGCAGCCCAATTATTTCTCGTCAAGATCAATACAGACCTTGATCTGGAACAAGCGATTAATTATTTGCAAGGCCAGGGCATTAATGTAATTTCGACTTCAATTGGATGGTATAACATTACACCTGGCGATGGCACTGGTTTTTTTGCTAATCTTGTGACCCAGATGCGCAATAATGGCACGTTGTGGGTGACCGCTGCTGGTAATGATCGTCAAACCCATTGGGGCGGCGCTTTTAATGATCCGGACGGCAATGGCTACCATAATTTTAATGGCTTACAGGAAGTCAACTATTTTGGTCCTGGCAATGGGGATGCATACAACATTAACCCCGGGTTTCCGTTATTGGTATTTGTTCGCTGGGATGACTGGATTCAGATTAACCAGGATTATGCGTTGATCCTGGTACGTTGGAATGGCAGCAGTTGGCAAGCGGTTGGCGGCAGCGATAATGACCAATCTGGAGGAGTGGGACAAAAGCCAACGGAGGCTGCCGGCGTGTTTACCAGCGGCAGCGCAGCCCCGTATGGATTCGTGATTCAACGCATTGGAAGTAATCGTAACGTGAATTTGGAAATCTTTACTCCCAATTTTCCGCGCCTGGATGAACTCGTTACAGCACGCAGCTTGTCCAATTTAGCTGATTCACCGAATGCTGTGACAGTTGGGGCGTTAAATGTGGCCTGGCCTTATGCACAAGAAAGTTACAGTGCCGAAGGACGCACAAATGGGCCGGGCGGCACCGCAAATGGGGGTGCGTTGAAGCCAGATATAACCGGTTACGCGCGGGTTTCCACAAGCAGTTATGGAACCGGCGGATTTGCTGGCACATCTGCTGCGACGCCGCATGTGGCGGGTGCGGCGGCTTTGATTAAGGATGCGTACCCAGGATATATGCCAACTGCCATTGAAACGACGCTTTTTGATAAGGCAATCGATATGGGTACAGCTGGTGTGGATACAAAATTTGGTTACGGCCGTCTCTTTTTAGGCGACCCGCCAACATCCCCTAATCCAGGTGACAATGCTGTCTTTTTACCGCTGATAAATTAGTTGACAGTATTATCCATAATAAACGCTTGCACTAAATCTAAAGTAGTCCACAAATTATCTGGCGCCGACGCTGCTTGTTCGACAGTGGTGGTTGTGAATGTTTGTGTGCCGTCAGTTACTGTGATGGAATAGGTAAAGAGGTCACAGCAGGCATTTTTGGGGATATAACTGGCCTCTAAAGTGAAAAATTCGGCGGCAGCGATTTCAGTGAGTAATTGAGCGACATCTGCCGGATCGGCCTGCCATTCTTGTCCATTACTGTTAGTGATACGGCCGTTGGCATAAATCTCCCAATGATCTGTCAGGCCAGCATAACCACCGCTGCGTTCATAAACAATGAGCGGTTCAGAACTGTCAGGCGCAGATGATTCCGGTATGGTTGTATCAGATGGCACGCTTGGTGTCGGCTTTGCGGATTCAGTTGGTTGTGTTTTAACTGTTTCGCTGGTTGCAAGCGGGGTTTCGGTAGGAGATGTTGTTTCTGTAGCAGTGGCCACTTCAGCATCGCTCAGCACAGGTGTTGGTTCTAATGTAACCTCAATGCCGGCTTCTTCCGTGTAGGGAGTCGGTTGACACCCCAAAAGTGTAAGTAATCCCAGGCCAAGAAGAATGAGACCGGCAATTAATTTTGGTATTTGGATTTTGTTCATCTGTATTAATTTCCTTGTGAATGGAGCGTGGGCAGCTTGCTCGCGTTCATT
>JAGRDI010000097.1 GCA_020432765.1 Anaerolineales bacterium
AACAAGAGAAGAGGAATACAAAAAATATGGGTTGGTTTGCCGGTGGAACCTCAGAGAAAGAAAGGCAATCACAAAAGTTCGCGATACTTGTCTTTTTCATAATAATTTGTGCACTTGTGCTGGCTGCTTGTCGTGGGAATAATACGGAAGATGCTATAGAACCGGGCGGCGCAGATCGTGCGATTCAAAATAAAGGCTCGGATACACTTGTAAATGTCGCTCTTGCCTGGGCTGAAAATTACCGTAATATTGAACCAGATGTATCCATTGCGGTAACCGGAGGCGGTTCGGGCACCGGCATTGCTGCCTTAATTAACGGCACAGTTGACATTGCCAATGCTTCTCGCCCCATGAAAGAAAGTGAAATTGAAGAAGCGCAAGCTAACGGAATTGAGCCAGTCGAACATGTTGTGGCGATCGATGCTCTCGCCATCATCCTCCATCCCGACAACCCAGTCTCTGAACTTACAATCCAGGAACTTTCTGACATATATACAGGACGAATTGAGAATTGGAAAGAAGTTGGTGGCAATGATGCCCCAATTATTTTACTTTCACGGGAAACCAATTCGGGTACACATGTTTATTTTCTGGAAGAAGTTGTACGCCGTGGGGAAAAGGATAACACGGATATTTTTGCGCCGCAGACATTATTAATGCCATCATCAGTCGGCATCACCAGCGAGGTACGTCGCAATCCCAATGCAATCGGCTATGACGGGCTTGGCTATGTGGATGCAGCACATGAAAAAGTTGTGGCGGTTGCCGCAGACAGCGAATCCCCCTTTATCACACCGTCAGTAGAAAGCGCATCAGAAGGTAGTTATGCACTGGCACGTGATTTATACATGTATACGGCAGGTGAACCGACCGGGGCTGTAGCCGATTATCTGGATTGGATTTTTAGTGCAGCCGGTCAGGATATTGTCGCCAGTTTGGGGTTTGTGCCGTTAACAGAGTAACCCTTAAAATTTTTATTACAGAGAGAGAGAAATGACAACAGGAGAATCACCGCTACCAGCACAATCGACAACATCTAATGATGAACGCTCAAGATCATCCAGTAGTTGGTCTGAACGTATTATCGAAGGGTTAATTCGTTTGTGTGGTTTCTCGGCAATCATCATTATCACGCTAATTTTTTTGTTCCTTCTGCGCGAAGGGGCAGCTGCCTTCTTAGACGTCCCCCTAAGGCAGCTTTTTGGCACACGCTGGTATCCGATTGAGGGCATGTATGGACTACGGCCGTTGCTGGTAGGCTCGTTGTTGGTAACGACGCTGGCCATTGTCATCGCTGTCCCGTTAGGATTGGTGACGGCTATTTATCTGGGAGAGTTTGCCCCGTCTTGGCAGCGTGAAATCCTCAAACCCCTTATCGAAGTGCTGGCCGGTATCCCTTCCATCGTACTCGGTTTTTTCGGCTGGCTCGTCCTGGCACCAATCATTCAAAACCTGGGCGCACCCAGCGGCCTTACTGCATTCACCGGGGGGCTTATTCTAGCCTACATGACTCTACCCACCATCATCAGTATCACCGAAGACGCCTTGTATGCTGTGCCAAAAGAATATCGCGACGGCTCGCTGGCAATTGGTGCGACCCAATGGCAAACAATCTGGCGCGTTGTGCTCCCGGCAGCTCGTTCCGGCATCGTCATTGCTGTCATGTTGGGGTTGGGACGTGCGATTGGTGAAACGATGCTCGTCTTGATGGTCACTGGTAACGCCGCCAATATCCCTGATTTGGGGATTGGTGCATTTTTCCAGCCAGTTCGCACGATGACCGCCACAATCGCCTCAGAAATGGGTGAAGTTGCGCAGGGCAGTCTACATTACAGTGTTTTATTTGGCGTCGGCATTGTCTTATTCGTGATTACCTTTGCCATCAACACATTAGCTACACGTTTGGTAGGTGGCAGTAAACGGCGTAGAGGGAGCCAGCTATGACGCGTCAACAAACACAATATCTTGCACGCATTTTGATCACCTTAGGAGCGGCCGTTGCCGTTATCCCTATCATCATCGTCATCGCCTTATTAATCATCAATGGTCTGGAGGCGATTAGTTGGGAATTTCTAACCCAACCACCGAGCAACGGCATGACCGAGGGTGGTATCATGCCTGCAATTTTAGGGACGATATTGCTCACCTTGGGAACTGCGATTGCGGCCATCCCACTAGGAGTGGGTGCGGCTATTTATTTAGCTGAATATGCTAAAGATACAAAGATAACCCGTACAATTCGTCTAGCCATTGTCAATCTAGCTGGTATACCCTCTATTGTTTATGGTTTATTCGGCCTGGGCGTTTTTGTTTTATTTGCCCAATTTGGGACCTCAATACTTGCCGGTGCACTGACACTAGGACTCATGACACTACCCGTTGTCATCAGCACATCGGAAGAAGCTATTCTGGCTGTGCCGCAAGAATTCCGCCTGGTGAGTCTTAGTCTGGGCGCAACCCATTGGCAAACAATTCGCAATCAGGTCATGCCGCAGGCGTTACCGGGTATCATCACTGGTGTCATTTTAGGCTTGGGACGGGCCGCGGGTGAAACAGCACCCATCTTGTTTACCGTTGCCGCCTTTTATTTGCCGGAATTACCTAAATCCGTTTTTGACCAAACCATGGCACTTCCATATCATCTTTATGTGATTTCTACACAGGTACCTGGTATGCCGTTAAGCATCCAATATGGCACGGCTTTGGTACTTTTATTTTTAGTTCTCTCGCTGACATTGGTCGCTTCGATCTTGCGCACAATTATGCGGCGGCGGCGTGAATGGTAACTCTTGGTAAAGCCATGACATCTAAATTATCCTTAGAAAATGTATTCTATACTTATCCAGATGGCACCGAAGCACTGAGTAACATCAGCCTGGATATCCAACCGAATGAATTATTCGTGATTTTTGGCCCATCACGCAGTGGCAAAACTACTTTATTACGCTTGCTCAATCGCCTTTCGGACCTCACTGAAGGCTCCGAACGACAAGGGAAGATTCAATTTAATGGAGAGGATATATACGGCCGTAACACAGATATCATTTGGCTGCGGCGCAAAATCAGCATGGTATTTGCCATCCCTACACCTTTACCAGGCACGATCTACGACAACATGACCTACGGCTTAAAAATGGCCGGCATGCGTGACGATAACATCCTCAACACACGCATGGAACAAGCTTTACGGCAAGCAGCACTGTGGGATGAAGTCAAAGATCGTCTCGACAAATCCGCTTTTGCCTTGTCGGGTGGACAAAAACAACGCCTCTGTGTCGCTCGCAGTCTGGCTCTGGAACCGGAAGTTCTACTGCTAGATAATCCCACTTCAGGTTTAGACCCCATCTCAACAGCCACTTTAGAACAATCATTGAACACATTAAAAAAACAATACACCATTATCATGGTGCCACACAGTGTGCAGCAAGCCGCCCGCATCGCCGATAGAGCCGCATTTCTATTAGATGGCGAAGTCATCGAATGTGGCGATCAAAACCAAATATTCTTGCACCCGCAGCATGTGCGTACAACTGATTATGTGACAGGTCGTTTTGGATAAAACAGATGAATAACAAAATTGAAGTACGCGATTTCAACTTCTTTTACGGTGATTTTCAAGCCTTGAATGGTTTGAATATGCCCATTCATGAAAATCAAATTACAGCTTTGATTGGACCATCCGGCTGTGGCAAATCAACCTTCCTGCGCTCCCTCAACCGCATGAACGACACCATCAGCATTGCGCGTGCGGAAGGAGAGGTCTTGCTCGATGGCAAAAACGTCTATGACTCCGATATCGATGTAGTCGAACTACGGCAGCGCATTGGCATGGTTTTCCAACGGCCGAATCCCTTCCCGCAAAGCATATACAACAACGTCGCTTATGGTCCGCGCGTTTTAGGCACCGCCAAAGACGGGAATTTAGACGACATTGTGGCAGAAAGTTTGCGCGGCGCTTCTCTATGGGATGAAGTCAAACACCGTCTGGAAGATGACGCCTTGAGCCTGAATCCCGGCCAGCAGCAGCGCCTGTGTATCGCACGTGCGATTGCGGTGCAGCCGGAAGTTATCTTGATGGATGAGCCCTGTTCAGCGCTTGACCCCATGGCTACGCTCGCGGTCGAAGAATTGATGCGCCAGTTAGCCAAAGAATATACGATCGTAATCGTCACTCACAATATGCAGCAAGCCGCACGCGCCTCAGATTGGACAGGCTTCTTTTGGCTCGGCCGTTTGATCGAGTTTAATGAGACACAAACCCTATTCACAAGTCCGCAAGAGGA
>JAGRDI010000098.1 GCA_020432765.1 Anaerolineales bacterium
TGCCCCCAGCCACGGCCACCAATACACCCACAACAACACCGCCCGCGACGGCAACGAACACAGCAACAGCCCTCCCACCTGCAACAGCGACCAATACCCATACCCCAGCACCGCCTGCTACGGCCACAAACACTCCGACTCCACTCCCGCCTGCCACGGCAACGAATACACCAACTCCGGTGCCTCCGGCTACAGCTACGAACACACGAACTCCAGCGCCTTCAGCCACAGTAACCAGTACAGCCACACCGCAACCACCGGCAAGTGCAACGCCAACTGCTACATCTGCAGCATCGGCTACCACGGCCACAGCGACCCAAACACCTTCACCAACTGCAACGACTTACTCGCCGCTAATCGTCGCTTGGGAAGAGCCCGTAGGGAATGATGAACCTTATTATGTAATCAATGGTGAGGTATTATTAGGAGTCAGCGTGACAGGCAATGTGGGCATTGACTATGTGCGCTTTTCACGCTGGGATTCTGAACAAGAAATAGAACTCCTGATTGCGGATGTACAAACAGACCCATTCCAGACATTTATTGCTGTTGAAAATTTAAATCTGGGGTGGAATCAGATCAATGCTGTTGCTTATGATACGGCAGGAAATCAGTCTGAACGTGTCTGGATTTGGCTGATTCGCGGAGATGACTCACCGCCTCCCACAATAACACCTTTGCCGACAATGACGCCCACAGTCACCGCGACGCCTGATATCATCCCGCCATCTATTGAATGGATTGAGCCTGTTGAGAATGATGCGGTTTTTGAGGTCAATGGCGAAACAATTCAACTCGCGGTTGACGCAGAGGATAACGAAATGATTGCGCATGTCAACTTCCTGCGCTGGGATGAAATCAATGCAGAATGGATTTTAATTGACACAGTTTTTAATGCACCGTATACAGTTGAGTTTGATACGGCCGTACTTGATTATGGCTGGCATCAACTCGGTGCAAAAGCTCAAGACCAAGCAGGGAACAATTCACCCGAAGTGTTTATCTGGTTATATTACAGCGATGGCACGTCCAATGGCACCACAACACCCACCCCACCACCCACCGCCACATATACGCCAACATTGACGCCAACGGTGACACCAACGCCAAGCATAACCCCAACAGCAAGCCATACGCCTCTGCCCGTTACACCACCAACCATGACTCCTTGGGCATCACCCACACCCCACAATACGAGTACGCCTGAAGCGCCTGTCATTTACCATTATTATTATCCATTTCTTGGTACAGCAAATTAGATAAAACACCTGCAGAGGATGAAATCCTTCATCTTTTCATCCTCTGCAGGTAATTTTGATTTGATGATTTGCGCGAAACCCTTTATGATCTATCCATCTGACAAAATCATAAGGGGAGTATTATGACACAACGATTAACCGACAGTCGGCTGGCAAATATCGCCGCGACAACAATTCATCAAGCATTTAATACTTACCAAGAACAATTCAACACGATCACCCAACATGCCCAGGGGCGTTTTGAAACCCAAGATTGGTCTGGCTTACAGGCAGATACCAGCGAACGACTTGTGCTTTACCGGCGCATCATCGACCTGGTTGAAGCAGCTATTCGTGATTTGCTCGCTGACCGGCTCACCAACAAACTAATTTGGGCAAGTATGAAAGCAGTCTATTCCGGCTTGATCATCGGCCTTGACAACTGGGAACTGGCCGAAACCTTCTACAACTCAGTCACGCGCCGCATCTTCACAACGGTTGGGGTTGATCCTCAAATCGAGTTTGTCGCCACAGATTATGAGACACCACCTACCCAGGCAAAAACATCAATCTATCGACGATATGAACGTGCCGAGTCAACGGCCGTTCTCATTGAACATATTCTACTCGACTTCGGCTTTGCTGTTCCCCTCGCCGATTTCGACAACGATATTGCCTTAGTAGCGAACCAAATCGAAACTCGCCTGGAGGAAATCGGCGCATTGCGCACGGTTGAACGTATCGAAATGATTAAGTGCGGTTTCTTTCGCGGGATGGGAGCCTATCTTGTCGGGCGCATGTTTAGTGGATCACATCTCATACCCCTCGCATTAGCCTTGATTCATACTGAAAATGGTCTGAGCATTGATGGTGTACTCCTAGATGAAGATGCCATCAGCATCCTGTTTAGCTTCGCCAACTCCTATTTTCATGTGGAAGTAGAACGCCCCTACGATCTCGTTCAATTTTTGCGTACCATTATGCCGCGCAAACGTGTCGCCGAACTGTATATTTCGTTAGGCTGCAACAAACATGGCAAGACAGAACTTTACCGCGATTTATTACACCATTTGGCCTATTCAAATGATCAATTTGAAATTGCACGCGGACAGCGTGGGATGGTCATGATCGTTTTTAATATGCCCAATTATGATATGGTCTTTAAGCTAATCAAAGATCATTTCAATTATCCCAAAGATTCCACACGCAAAGATGTCATGGCCAAATATGATATGGTCTACCGGCATGATCGTGCGGGTCGTTTAGTGGATGCACAAGGATTCGAATATCTGGAATTTGAACGAGCACGCTTCTCGGAAGATTTAATAACAGAATTGCTGGAAGTGGCCTCACAAACAGTTGTGGTAAAAGATGATTCCGTGATCATTAAACATGCTTTTGTGGAACGCAAAGTTATTCCCTTGGATATTTATGTGAAAGAAGCTGCCCCCAAAGCTGCCAAATCGGCCGTGATCGATTATGGATATGCGATCAAAGACCTTGCTTACAGTGATATATTCCCAGGCGACATGCTGCTCAAAAATTTTGGTGTCACGCGCCACGGCCGTGTCGTTTTTTACGATTATGATGAGCTTTGTCCACTTTTAGAGTGCCGCTTCCGGCGCATGCCGCCGGCAGCCAGCTATGATGATGAGTTAGCCGCCGAACCCTGGTTCCACGTCAATGAGGGCGACATCTTTCCTGAGGAATTTGACTACTTTTTAGGATTGAGTGGCGATCTGCGCCAAACATTTCTACAATACCATCATGATCTTTTTGATTACAAATATTGGCAGCAAGCACAAGCACGCTTAAAAGCAGGTGACCTTGCCCATATTTTCCCTTATGCACGCAGCCAACGCTTGCATTCATAAATAGGAGTTTAGAATGGAATATCGACGTTTAGGTAAATCAGGATTAAAAGTCAGCGCTCTTTCTTTTGGCGCATGGGTGACTTTTGGCAATCAAATGGACGTAGCCGCAGCCCTGGAGACAATGGCTGCGGCTTATGATGCAGGTGTGAACTTTTTTGACAATGCCGAAGTCTATGCCGCTGGCAAGGCGGAAACTATCATGGGGCTTGCGCTCAAAAAGGCAGGCTGGGCACGCGACAGCTATATTGTTTCAAGCAAAGTAATGTTTGGTGCCGTCAATAATCCGCTCCCCACACAACGGGGTTTGAACCGCAAGCATGTTTATGAGGCATGCCATCAGGCGCTCAAGCGGCTGCAAGTCGATTATTTAGATTTATATTTCTGTCATCGACCTGACCCAGAAACACCCATCGAAGAAACGGTGCGTGCTATGAGTGAGTTGATTCAACAAGGCAAGGTTTTATATTGGGGTACATCGGAATGGTCTGCGCAACAAATTATGGAAGCATACAGTATTGCGCGGCAATATAATTTGATACCACCAACGATGGAACAACCACAGTACAATATGTTCCATCGCCAACGCTTTGAAGTTGAATACGGCCGTCTCTACGAAAAAATCGGCCTCGGCACAACCATCTGGTCACCTTTAGCTTCTGGCTTGCTCACCGGCAAATATAATGATGGCCTGCCAGATGATTCACGCATCCATCTCCCCGGTTACGAATGGCTGCGCGATATGTTCACCAGTGAAGAAGGGCAGCAGCGCATCGCAAAAGTGCGCGAACTCTCCACGATTGCAGCCGAACTAAACACAACCATGGCGTGCATGGCACTTGCCTGGACCTTGAAAAACCCCAATGTCAGCACAGTCATCACTGGCGCCTCTCGCGTTGAACAAGTGGTCGAAAATATGCAATCGTTGGCAGTTGTTGAACAGTTAACCGCTGATATCATGGAGAAAATCGAAACGGTTTTGGATAATAAACCTGAAGCACTCGATTTCCAATAAAAAGCATCTATGCAATTTGACTCGTATCACATATTAAGTAACGCTTTTTAGCTGCACAATACGTGACGCGCAATATCAAAGGATTACAAACATGAATGTTTTGCCTATAACCGGACTGCCTGTTGGCAAAGTAAGTGCTGCAGTTTTGGTTTGTGGCGATCCTGAACGTGCGCAGCAAATCGTGGGGTTCTTAAACGATGCGAAGACACTTAGCCAGCAGCGAGAATATCATGCGTACAGCGGCGACCATAAAGGGCAGCAAGTTACGGTTTGCTCACATGGCGTGGGTTCACCGGGAGCCGCAATTGCGTTCGAGGAGCTGATTGCAGCCGGCGCCAAACGCATTATTCGCGTGGGCACGTGTGGTGGCTTTCGACAAGATTTACAACCTGGATCGATTGTGATTGCCACGGCCGCTGTGCAAAATACCGGTTATGGGCGCGAAACAGTACCGATTGGCTATCCAGCGGTTGCAGATATGGCTTTGACGCTGGCTTTAGAAGCAACGGCCGTTCAGCATCAACTCCAAACCGCCAGCGGCATCGTCCTGACTCGTGACAATTTTTATGCTGGCGTTCCAACTCGGAACATCCCAGACTATAAAGTGCTGGCCGCGGCTAATGTGCTGGCCGTCGAAATGGAATGCGCTGCCTTATTCATCGTCGGGGCACTGCGCCAGGTGCAAACGGCCGCTGTCCTGGCTGTTGACGGCAATGTACTGCAAACCGCAGAAAGCATGCAAAGCTATCAGCCACACCGTAAACAAGTAAAAACGGCCGTTTCGCAAGCCATACAAATTGCGCTTGACACGGTAATCCTAAATTAAGCAGTTAGCTAGTCAGCATTGCAGGAATCAGCCAGGCTGAGCAGCCGGCTGAAATGCTCAAACAATCTATGACAGCAATCGACAAACAACAGGCCATACGGCCGTTACTAAACGAAAAAGACCCAGCAGATGCGCTGGCCGCTTACTATGCTTTTTATCATCCAGCGGGCAAAACGTTTCTGGTAACCTATCCACCTCAAGCTGAACGTGCCACCGGGTATATGGCCATCTCACGCACCGGCATCGATCTGTTTCGTCCGCTTGTCACCTTGCGCTTGCCACAAGCTGGTCTCGCAAACGCACCAGATTTGATATACGCTGGACTACCGCCGGGAACGGCCGTTATCCTGCATGCCGCCGAAACCTACTTACCCGTCTTGCAAGCATTTTTTGATATGCAAACGGTTGAGCATTTGCACCTGTTTCAACTCAATGCGGCCGATTATGAACCGATCATCAATGTGTTAGTCACAGAAAGCAATGCACCCAACGGGTTGCCACGCTTCGTAATCCGCTCACAAGCCAACGACAACCAGATTGGCGCTTCAGCCGCGTTAAATTGGCTGTCACCACAATGGGGTGACATTGCAGTTAATACCAATCCCAGTTTTCGACGCCAAGGTTGGGGGCGCAGTGTTGTTTCTGCAATGGCAAACTATTTGTTGAGCAACGGCCGTACTCCCCTTTACGTTATTTCCGCAGACAATGATGCCTCACGGCAGCTAGCCCAAGCAGTTGGATTCCGCGATACAGGTGTGCGCCAGATACTTGCTCAAGCTATCCTCAAACCCCCGCGTTGAATTCTGCCCAAATTACACATTTTTCACGGTCTCTTAATTCATTTTCACTTCAAAATCGTTAAACTTTTACTTAGCTGCATACATAATGTAGTGGTAAATCATTTGACGTAGCGGAAACGAACAAATAACGATGTATTGGAATTGCAAATAGAAAAAGCACCATTCGTTGAAATTCAACGAATGGTGCTTCTTATCTATTTTTTTCAAGTAACAATCAATCATCCCAAGCGACGTGGAGGTAACAACATGCGGGAAACAGGTGTAGTAAAATGGTTTAGTCGGTTAAAAGGATTCGGTTTTATTTTCCCTGACAATGGTGATAGAGAAGTATTTGTACATTACTCGGCCATCACAGGTGAAGGATACAGGAACCTTTTCGAAGGCGACCGCGTGGAATATGAATTAGTAGATCGTGGCAAAGGGCCGCAAGCCAGCAATGTGAGAACATTCCGGCAATAACATATTTGATTGCTACAAATTTTCCACAGAAAAAGCCCGCATGTGCGGGCTTTCTTTTTTATGAGCTTTCATCAAATGGTCAGATGGCAATAAATATCATAGGGCTAAAACGCTGACTAATTGAGCGCTTACTAAAGCTTAGACAAAAACGTTTTGGCGAGAGAACTGTTTTCACCAACATGAGTAACCAACATATCTACAAGCCACGGGAACTTCAGCACCCATCTTTGAATAAAATAGGATCGCTTCATACTATCCCACATCTCAGCATCAACCTGTTTTTCATAAACCTTGAGATTCTCGCGTGACGTATCCCCTTGCATCAATGCATTGTGGATCGTTTGGCTGGCCAGGCGCGCAGAAATGATAGCGTTGTGTATGCCGCCACCTGTTAGTGGATTAATAAAACCGGCTGCATCCCCAACTAAAAGTGCGCCGTCAAAAGTATGCTGCAAATGTTTTTGACTGCCAAAATTTAGCTGCCAGGTGGCGACATCGTGTAATTGCCCACCATTTTTCAATCTTCTCTTGATGTCAGGCATATCCAAAAATTGTTGTAATAATTTATTCAAGTTACTTTTTGTATCTCGGAAATGATCCAAACGCATGCCCAAACCAATATTGGCTTTATTATTACCAAGCGGAAATATCCACGCATAACCAGGTAAAATGTCGTCGTAGAGGTAAAACTCAACCTCGTGAGGATACTCTTCCAAATCCTCAATATAGGCACGCAGTGCAACAGCACGATGGTGATCGATATGTTTGTTCTCATCTGGCCGCAAGGCACGTGTAATTGTCGAGGTAACACCATCAGCCCCAACAACTATTTCGGCACGCACAGGTTCAACATGGCCATTAAATTGAGCATTCACACCTACAACACGGCCGTTTTCAACAATCGGTCCTTTTACAGTCGCCCGGCGAAATTTAGCACCTGAATCAACTGCATGTTCCTTAATCATTGCATCAAAATAGATGCGCGGGGCAATATACGAATCACCTTCCAAATTTTCAGAGAAAGGTGCGACTAACACCTTGCCTTTGGGAGAAACCAAACGCAATTGATTGAGTGGGTAAAAATGCCCTGCATCCTCTTCATGTTGAATTTTATCAGCCATCCCTAAGTGTTTCAGACGCACGATCGCGCCTGCAGGTACAGCATCACCGCAAGTTTTATCACGTGGGAAATCTTCGCGGTCAATTAATAATACATCGTGACCTTCTTGGGCTAAAATGGTGGCTGTTGTTGCACCAGCGGGGCCAGCGCCGACCACAATAATCTCATGATCTTGTCCAGATCCCATAATCATTCATCTCCTGTATATAAAGAACGCGGATAAATGCAGATTTTCATCTATCATTATGATTCGGCGTACTTTTTTCCTGCAAAATTTATAAACCCTCATTCCGACGAATCGTTGTTAACAGCCCACGACAGCCATCTGAAACAAGCTCGAACACATATTCAAAATTGTTTTCGTAATATGGGTCCGGTACATCACGCACCTTTGCCTCAAGTGCAAAATCCAATAATCTAAAAAGGCGGGGATGATCACCAAAACGATGCAGCAATTCATCCATGTTGTCAATCGCCATGGCGATAATGTAACTGGCGGGATCGGTCATATCTGCGGCACGAACCATGCGTGCACGGCCGTTGCTGCGAATGCCATGTTGCTGTAACACACGGCGGGTACCGGGGTGGGGACGTTCCCCTACATGCCATGCACCAGTTCCGGCAGAATCTACATTAATTTTGGCAGATAATCCAGCATCATCTACCATTTTCTGAAAAATACTTTCCGCCATTGGTGACCGACAAATATTTCCCAGGCAAACAAATAAAACAGTAACTGTCATCTTTTCTCTCTAGATTTAGTAAATCCAGTTTCTCGTCACTGATTTCACGAAAAAAATATCAAATTCCTTAAAATCAGTGCAATCCGTGACAAATTTTTAAGCCACTTTCGTTTGAAGCCAAGTCAGCCTATAAGCCGCATTCTGTAATTTATCGGTTTTAGGTAAAACATACAAAGTTTTCCGAAATAAATTATGTGGATATGTGCGTTTTCCTTGAGGAATCGGCAACATTTCTAGTGATTTTATTTCCAAAAAATTGTTGTCGATTATCTAAAACCGACAAACCGGTGATCATCTATCTGGGATTGTCATTACTGACAACCTCTTGCAACCGACCCAGACGTCATAACGGTACGAGCAGCCCCGCAGCTGCCAGGCAGCTTGCGTCTTGCTTGGTCTTGCTCCCGGTGGGGTTTGCATGGCCGGTGACATTACTGCCACCGCCGGTGGTCTCTTACACCGCCGTTTCACCCTCACGGATCAAGGAAATCCTTGACCTGCAATACACCTCTCTGTTGCACTTGCCGTCGGGTTTTCCCGCCCGGCTGTTAGCCGGCACCATGCTCTATGGAGTGCGGACTTTCCTCAGTTTCACTCGGTGAAACCGCGATCACCCGGCTGACTTGGCGACCTGATCGTATCATTATTTAGGGTTTGAAGGCAAATTTACGGATTGCGCGGTTGGCGCGTTGTAACTTGGCAGGGGAACTTTGTAACCTTGCACCTTTTCGACTTACCACTTTGCGGCTAATTTATATTGTCATTTTAGCGTACACGGCCGTAACGTTGGCCCAAAACAGCCTGACCCATATCCGATTGCAACCAGCCCAAGAATATGCGTAATTCATCTTGTGGTTCGCTGCTGCTTACAAAATAAAGCGGCACACTCAAAGGATAATGTTGGTTGGCTAATTCGGTTGGCGCAGCTGCAATGCCGGCCAACGTGAGCGGTTTGGCAGCACCCTGGCCACCAGCCATCCCATAACCAACAGCGAGTGGGTTAGCCACGATTGTTTGCTGAACGGCCGTTTCGCCAGCAACAATCTGTGCATTGATATCAAGACGTGCCGGAGCCAAAACCCGCTGCATGAAGATTTCACGCGCACCAGAACCAGCTTCGCGGCTAATTAAATAGATGGATTCATTAACACCACCAAGTTGAGACCAATTATTGATTTCACCATCGAAAACAGCTTGTGCCGAGGCTAAGGCTAAATCTGTCACTGGATTATCGGGATGCACAAATAGTACCAACCCATCCAAAGCCACTGGATTAAACCAATACCCATGCTCAAAGGGCAAATGGTGGATCAGAACTGCATCCAACTGCCCATGCTGGAGATCAGCTAATAAAGCGGCGTCATTGCCGGGTATAAATTGGAGTTTAATTTGGTCGTTGTATTCGGAAAAAGGGTTAGTTACTAACGCCGGGATAGGATACGCGCTGTCCGTGAGGCCAATTCGCAAGGTGATTGGAGGGTCTAATGTAGGAATCTTAGGTGGTGGTGCGGGTTCTGGTTGGCAGGCGACGGCCGTTGCCAATAACAAAACCAACCATATCGCCACAAAAATCTTCATGTTAAAAAGGTATACAACAAATAGCCGCCACCCAACAAAGCGCAATAAACTGCAAAAATATAGAAACTGTGATTACGCAGCCATCTCAACAAAAAAGCGATACAAGCATACCCAACAACAGCCGCTGTCAAGAATGTCGCTAAATATATGGGCAATAATGGCCCAATATTACCAGCGGTGGTAATATCAAAAATGGACAACAAGCCAGCCCCTAAAATCGCCGGTACACCTAAAAGAAAGCTGTAACGCGCTGCTGATTCGCGGTCTAAACCACGCCACAACCCGGCCGCAATGGTACTACCACTACGCGAAATGCCCGGAAATAAAGCAAACGTCTGCGTCAAACCAACACTAATCGCATCCGGCCAATTCATTTGAGCAATATTTTTCACACCCGTTAATACGCGCTCACCGATTACGAGCAGTACGGCCGTCATCAACAAAAAGAAAGCCGCAACCTGCGGCGAGCCAAAAACCTCTTCAAAAAAGCCCTCAAACAACAGTCCAATTACTGCCGCTGGAATTGATCCTACGACAATATACCAACCTAAACGTGAGTCACTGCTCCCCATTGGCTCCCGCTGCTGCAAACCTTGTAAAATAGCAATCAAAATCGCCCACAAGTCGCGCCAAAAATAGATTAACACAGCCAACAAAGTGCCTAGATGTGCAATTGCAATCAAAGATAAATCGGGTTGGGATAAACCAAAAATGGCCGGAATTAGAACCAGATGCCCCGAACTTGAGATCGGTAAAAATTCGGTGGCACCCTGAATAAACCCCAAAAAAATCGCTTCCAAAATATTCATTATTTACTCCCTTGTAAATGGAGCGTGGG
>JAGRDI010000099.1 GCA_020432765.1 Anaerolineales bacterium
TCGCTGCCTTCACGGAAGCCGGCCAGATTGTTGTAATAACGTTCCAGGTTATAAATGCGCTCGCCAGTCTCCAAAACATCATCTACCGTGAACTCATCCAGGCCCACAAAAGCGGCATATTGCGCAGCATACTCTTCTGCACCTTCGGCGAAGGCGCTGAATTTACACAAGTCGAGGCTGTCGGAGAAGGCGTGTAAATCTTGCAGCAGTTTGGTTAACTCACCTTTGCCTTTCCAATCCAGGGGGTCAGCCGTGAGCGCGATAGTGCCTAATTCAACGGCTGGAGTGTAGGCACGCAAATGGCATGCGCCGCGATTGCTCGTAGCGTAAGCGATGCCCATGCCCTTCAAGCCGCGTGGATCATAGGCGGGAATACCTTGTCCTTTTACCGACATTGCTATTTCTGGATGCCCAAAATGTTTGGCGGTTGGCTCAACACCGTCGGCTAAGATATTGCCAATACCTTCGCGATAAGCGACTTTATCAATCAAATCGACCATTGCCATGTAATCACCGGCAGGTAAGCCCCCATCACCATTGGTATAGCCTTTATCCGTTGCTTCGACATAAGTAGCCAGCACATCGCCAATTTCGATAGCGTCCATACCGTAATTGTTGGCCATATGGATCATTTTGGCGACTGAAGCGATATTGTCATTGCCACAGTTTGCGCCCAACGCCCAGGCGGGTTCATATTCCACACTTTCCATTTGTAGTCCGGCAAACTCGCCATCATGGATGCGGACTTCTTTTTTACATGCGACTGGACAGGCGTGGCAAGTGGGGTCGTTGACCAAGTAATTGTCGTTGACATACTCACCGGCGAGCAGTTCGCCTTGTTCGCCAAAGGAGGTAACACGGCCGTTTAATGTTGGCAGCGCTCCCATGCTGTTGGTGATATTCATCAACACATTTGTGCCATAGACTGATAACCCACCTTTGCGCGGACTGGTGATATTACCTTCATCCATAATTGTGGCTAAAGCACGTTGCTGCGCTGGTTTAAAGGCATCCGCATTCGTCGGTTTTGGCATCTTCTTTTTGGCTTTAATCACGACGGCTTTTAGATTTTTGCTGCCACCCACACAACCGGTACCACCACGACCGCTGGCGCGATCATCTTCGTTGAGCCAACAGCCAAACTTGACCAGGTTTTCGCCTGCCGGGCCGATGGCGATCACGGTTAGATCTTTCTTGCCATATCTATTTTGTAAGGTGCGAATGGTTGTATGCACTCCTTTGCCCCATAAATCGGAGGCATCACGTAACTCCAAGGTGCCGTTTTCGATGTAGGCATACACTGGTTTTTCAGCTTTGCCTTTGAACAGAAGGCCATCGAAACCAGACCAGCGCAAACGAGCTGCAGACCAGCCGCCTTGATGACTATCAGTGACTGTGCCGGTGAGCGGCGATTTGGTGACAATGGCCATACGCCCGCTCATATTGGCAGCAGAACCGGTAAGGGGGCCGTTCATGAAGCATAACAAGTTGTCTGGCGACAACGGATCAACTTCTGGGCCGTTTTCCAACATATAACGCACACCTAACCCACGTGCGCCAATGTATTTGCGTGCCCATTCTTCTGGAATCCCCTTGTACTCAACGGATCCTGTGTTCAAATCTACATGTGCCATTCTGTTTTCATAACCATTTAGTGCCATAGTCATTTCTCCTTAAGTATGTGCGAATTTTTAGTTTCAAATGTATTTCGTTTTGCGTTTATCGTAAGGCGTATAAGGTACGCAATTCGGGATACGCGAAAATTCTTTTATAAAAACCCTCTTTTAATCTTTGTTAGGTATCACCTCCTGTTTTAATCTTGTTTTCGTTTTATTAATTTGTGCTTCAACGGCCGGGCGGGAAAATTGAAATCTTATCGTCCACGTGTAACTGCGTGTCAAAACCGCCGTTGAAAGATAGATTATGCCCGTTTATCAGCATGCGCCACCCTTTTTTGGGTGTATAAACTGGATAAGGCACAAGCCAAAGCGAATCTAATTCTTCCTTGGAATGCCAGGCTAAATCCAGAGCATCATCGCGGATTTGAGGATAGTAACTGAAAAATTTGTGTAAAAGATCTTTGGCTGTTGCATCTTTAGTGATATGTACCTCAATGGTTTGACGATTGGCCAGGTTGCGTAAACGGCCGTATAAAGTGACTTCAATCGACAGGTCACCGCTATCCAATTCACGTGCAACCGTATAGCCGAGCATCATGAGGTGTAATTGCACCATCAAATATTTATTCCAACCGGCGGATGCCCCCGCAATCACTTTGGCGGATAGGTTGGCTTCCTGCATATACTGGGAGAAGGCGGCATTGACAAGGCCGATAGAGCCCGTAATGTAGGCGGGTGGGGTATGAATGTTGCGTGGGCCATGTCCGGCATGAAATTTGCCGGCACGGAAGAGGTAATGAGCGAATTCATCGCTGGTGTCCATGCCCAAGGTGCGCGCAACCCAAATGGCAAAGAAGCGGCGGCGTTCGGCTAGATGGGCTTCATCGGCACCCTGTTCCCAGCCCAGGATAGCGGCCGTTGCGGGCACTGACAGCAAATAGTCATATGTGCCGATGACCAATTCAGGTGCACGTGTTAACAAAGTTTCCACAGATTCTGCCATTGCAGACCAATCGGCACGTGTCAAGTTAACAAACTTAAGTAAACGCTGCCATTCATCGGCAGGGTCTGCGGCTAAATTGCGTAGTTCTAAAGTTTGTGGTGGTTTTGTCGTTACCATTAAGCTGTTAGGTTTTGTAACGGCCGTTGCCAGCCAAATGTATTAATCCCGAAATTGAGGATATTTCGGGCATACTGTCCAAAAGACATCCTCTTCACATGTACTTATATGCTACATGCGCAGTATACCACAAACTTAACTTGAGTTAACTTTAAAACTGTGATAATATTTTTCTTACCGTTAAAAAAATTTTTACCATAAAAGTTACACGGAGAACCACAAAGAAGACACTGAGAATCATGGAGATGTTTAGGAGCTTTATTCAAAAGCCGCTTTTGTATAAACAACCCTGCACAAAATTCCTCCGCATCTTTACTCTGTGCAGCTCCTTTTCATGCCGTGAAACTCCGTGTAACTATTTTTGACTATGCAACCACTGACCCATATCAATACCTTTGACATACTCAAGCTGCTCAGCGATCCGCGCAGGATGGCAGTTTTGCGTTTGTTAATGTCGGGACCGGCGACGCTTTCGCAGTTGAGCAAGACACTGGGTTCTTATCCATCGAAAACACGCCATCATGTGAAACAATTGGAGCAAGCAGGCTTAATTAGTCTGGTGGAAACACGGGTGGTTGGTGGTTATGTGGAAAAATATTATCAGGCGACTGCGCAAGCATTCATAATCAACATGGCCGTGCTGCCTGAGCCGCCATCCGGTGAAATGATCATCGCGTCAGGCAGTCATGATCTGGCGCTGGAGTCGCTGGCGCAACAAATGCAAGCCGATCGGCGTGTGCCAGACGTCTATGCGCTGCCGGTGGGCAGCCTCGACGGTTTGATTGCACTGCGACAGGGTGTGTGTCAAATTGCGGGTGCCCATTTGATTGAGGCAGATGGCTCAGATTTTAATCGCTCGACGGTACGCCACTTATTCCCAGGACAACCGATGGCATTGTTAACATTGGCTTATCGCGAGCAAGGTTTGCTGGTTGCACCGGGTAATCCACATCAAATTCAGGCTTTGACTGATTTAACACGTGCGGGTGTGCGTTTTGTGAATCGGGCACAAGGTACGGGAACGCGCTTATGGCTAGATCGGCAGATGCGCAGGTTGGGAGTGGCAACGGCCGTTATCCAAGGCTACCAAACGATTGCCGCCACCCATACGCAAGTCGCACAAACCATCGCCGAAGGGAAAGCTGATGTAGGTTTAGGTGTGCTGGCAGCAGCACGTAAATATAATCTTGACTTCATCCCATTATTTGAAGAAAGGTATGATTTGGTGTTGACAAAAGCAGCCACAAGCGACGATTTGTTGCTGCCGCTGTTAGACCATTTGCAAACGGCCGTTTTTCGCCAAACCGTCGCTGCCCTAGATGGCTATGATGCGACCCATACCGGTGAAAAACAGGACGTAGATTGATAGCTGAATAGCCAAAAAAGGAGAAAAATGTCAAAAAAAGTTGTTCGTTTAGTGAGTTTGATTTTATTGATCG
This sequence comes from Anaerolineales bacterium, assembly GCA_020432765.1. GTDB lineage: Bacteria > Chloroflexota > Anaerolineae > Promineifilales > Promineifilaceae > JAACFF01. Next base: position 4,179 of record JAGRDI010000099.1, read on the forward strand.
TTTTGATTGCGGTTGGCTGCAGCCAGCCACAAGAACCACAAGTCCTGCGTCTGGCAACAACGACCAGTACGGATAATTCTGGCCTATTGGCCGCGATTTTACCGGATTTCGAGGCCGCCAACAATGCCCAGGTAGACGTCGTCGCTGTTGGCACTGGACAAGCGATTGCACTCGGCGAAGCCGGTGACGCCGATATTATTCTGGTACACGCACGCAGTCGCGAAGATGATTTTGTTGCTGCTGGACATGGCACAGCACGTTCCGACGTGATGTATAACGATTTCATCATTGTAGGGCCAGAAGCCGATCCGGCCGGCATTCAGGGTATGGCGTTGGCTGCCGATGCTTTGACTGCCATTGCTGCTGCCGAAGCCCCCTGGGCTTCGCGTGGTGATGACAGCGGCACACATACAAAAGAACTCAGCTTATGGGCATCGGCTGGTATCACACCAGATTCGGCGGCTGATTGGTATTCATCTCTGGGGCAGGGCATGGGAGACACACTAAACTTCGCCAATGAAGCCGGTGCCTACACAATGACCGATCGAGGCACATTTTTGGCTCAAATGGAAAATCTCCCCAATTTAGTTGTAATGGTTGGCGGTGATTCAATCGATGGTAATGCTGACAAAGCGCTTTATAATCCGTATGGTGTGATCCCGGTCAATCCTGACAAGGGTGGTATTAATACAGAGTTAGCTGAGGCGTTTGTGGCATGGTTGACATCTGTCGAGACACAAGAGAAAATCAGCCAGTTTGGTGTTGATCAGTTCGGCCAACCACTTTTTTATCCTGATTCGGCGGCTTGGAATGCGCAGTAATGAGGAATTCCGGCGATTAAACCCACGGGCTGCAATTAAAAAGCCAACCTTCGTTGGCTAAAAATCAGTCGATGGAGGCTGACTTTGGAGTTGTCGGTGCAATTTATTTGCTGGCAAAGGTTGCATTTCAAATTGCGAAGCTGCGAAATAGATAAACTTTGCCAGCTTGCAACTCTGCTGATATGGAAACTTTAGTAGAGGCTTTACGCGAGGCGTTGAGCCTCCTTTTTTCTTTTGATCCTGATCTATTAACAATTGTGGGTTTGACGCTCAAGGTGACGGGGGTTGCGCTTGTATTGTCGATTTTGATTGGGTTGCCGTTAGGAGCGGGTTTGGGCTTACGCGAGCAAGTGCCAGCGGGTGGCTGCTTAACTCCCGTGATCTATACTGGCATGGGTTTACCGCCAGTAGTCGTGGGCTTGACCGTCTATTTGTTGTTATCCAATCAGGGTGTGTTGGGGCAATTGAGATGGTTGTTTACGCCCACTGCGATGGTTTTTGCGCAAACGATTATTGCGCTGCCTTTAATGATTGGGTTGACATTAACGGCCGTGCATTCCGTAGACCCCATTATCCGTTTACAAGTGCGGGCGCTGGGCGCGACACGCTGGCAGTTGGTCTGGGCGGTGCTTAGCGAAGCACGTATTGGCGTGTTGGCCGCGATCGTAGCCGCCTTTGGCAGTATTATTTCTGAAGTCGGCGCAGTGATGTTAGTCGGTGGTAATATCGAACACGAAACGCGCACACTGACCACGGCGATTGTCTTGGAGACACGTAAGGGGAATTTTGCATTCGCCTTGGCATTGGGCGCGATTTTATTGTCGTTGGCGTTTGCAGCCAACTTCATGATGTATCATTTAGAACGAAGAGGAGCGGGTAAGTGAGCAGCGTTTTGTATGTTTTACAAGGAGTTACGCAGCGCTACAACGGCCGTTTTGTGCTCTCATTAGACAAAATGCAAATACAGCGGGGCGAGATTCTTGCTTTGGTTGGGCCGAGCGGCGCGGGCAAATCCACGTTGCTGCGCCTGTTGAATTTCCTCGAACCCCCAACTTCGGGCATAATTATGTTTGACGGAACGGCCGTTAATGGCAATCTACCCCTGGCTACCCGTCGCCGTGTTACGACCGTTTTTCAAAAACCAGCCTTACTCAAACGCAGTGTGGCCGCTAACATCGGTTATGGCCTGGGTTTGCGCGGCGAAAAAATATCTCCGGAGCTGTTAGATCATTGGTTGACGCGCTTAGGCTTGCAGGAATTGCGCAATCAAAAAGCGTCAAAATTGTCGGCTGGTGAAGCGCAGCGAGCTGCTTTGGCGCGTGCACTCGTGATTCGCCCCGATGTGTTGCTGCTGGATGAACCCACCGCTAACCTCGACCCCTACAATGTCGATTTGATCGAAAATATCGTGCGTGAGGAAAACCAACAAAACAATACGACCGTGGTCTTGGTGACACATAATGTGTTCCAGGCCAAACGCCTCGCGCATCGTACCGCCTTGTTAATGGGTGGTAAATTGGTGGAGCTGTCGGAAACGGCCGTATTCTTCGATAGCCCAGATCACCCCCAAACCGCTGCTTTCGTACGCGGTGAATTAGTCTATTAGCAATTTAGGTGGTGGTTGAGAGGTAAATGATAAATGAATATGAGTAAAGACTAAAGCGACCGCGCATAAATATTATTTGTGCGCGGTTTTTTTATTGATCTATAAATTCCAAAATGCTATAATGCTCGCATTGATTTTATTAATGTGATTTATTGGATAAATCAAAGCTTTCATGCAGCTAACGAAGTTAGAGTCACCATTTCTGAAATATATCATTGCCAAACAGTTTGCTCCAGGCGAACGCTTGCCCACACTTAATGAAATCAGCGATGAATTAGGTGTTAGCATCGGAAAATTGCGTGAACAATTGGAAGTGGCTCGAAGCCTGGGACTCGTTTCTGTACGGCCACGGCTGGGCATTCAGCGTGAAGTATTTGATTTTAACCAGATTGTACTCGAAGGCATGTTGTTCAGTTTGGCAACAGAGGAAACGAGTTTCAAACAGGTCAGCCAACTGCGCCAGGTAATTGAAATTGGTTTTTGGCATAAAGCTGTTGTTTTGCTAACATCCGCAGATAAAGAGCAGTTGCGGACCTTAATAGCACAAGCATGGCTAAAGTTACGTGGCGAACCCGCCCATATCCCCAACTCTGAACATCGCGCATTCCACCTCACAATTTACAGCCGCTTAGACAATCCATTTGTACAAGGGTTGTTATCTGCATATTGGGATGCCTATGATGCCAGTGAGTTAACACGGTTTGCCAGTTACGATTACTGGATACGTGTGTGGACCTACCATGAAAGAATCGTTGCAGCTTTGTGCGACAATAATTTTGATGCTGGTCTTATTTTATTACAAGAGCATTTTGCATTGTTACGGCCGTTGCCCACAATAGATGTTGTTTATGAATAACATTGTGCAGCAAAAATTGAAGTTCAACTTATGTTGCCCACAACAGCCACTGATCCGTTAAGAAATAGTATATAGCATTCACGTAGGAGAGTAGATATGGAATATGTAGACGCTGCCGAGGAACAGGCTCCCGCAGCAGAACAGCAACCGGTCATCAACGATTTTTCCATCGTCGTGGCCACCGTTAATGGTACTGGCAGCCAAACCGCCAACCTCGCGCTGTTGCGCGCATTTTTCAAAATGGGGATTCCCGTCAACGGGAAAAACATCTTCCCATCCAATATCCAGGGCTTGCCCACCTGGTATCAAATTCGCGTCAGCCATGAAGGATATGTAGCTCGTCGCGAAACGAACGAAATTTTAGTTGCTTTTAACCAAGACACCGTCGTAGAAGACATTGCAGCACTGCCTGCGGGGGGGGTATGTCTTTACAATGATGATTGGCGCAGTATTCCACAGCGTAAGGACATTACCTATTATTCAGTGCCAGTCAATAGATTTGTTGCGAAAACGGGTATGAAAGGCAAGCTGCGCGACTATATTACCAATATGATTTATGTTGGTGCATTGGCTCATCTGCTTAACATTCCGCTGTCACAAATCGACGATGCCCTGGATTATCACTTTAAAAGCCGACGCAAATTGGTTGAGACCAATATGGATATGGTACGCACTGCGCATGAATGGGCGGTTGAAAATCTCACCAAAGTTGATCCTTATGAAGTGACGCCCATGAATGAAACTGCCGGTATGATTATGATGACTGGCAATGAAGCCGCCGGTTTAGGTGCTGTATATGGTGGTGTATCTTTTGTGGCCTGGTATCCTATCACACCTTCTACAAGCGTGATTGATGCAATTAACGACTATCTACCGATGCTGCGTAAAGACAAAGAAACTGGCGAAAAATCCTATGCTGTCATTCAGGCTGAAGATGAATTAGCCGCTATTGGTATGTTATTGGGTGCTGGTTGGTCCGGTGCACGTGCGATGACAGCAACATCTGGTCCTGGCTTGTCATTGATGGCTGAATTCGCTGGTTTGGGTTATTTCGCTGAAATTCCGGCCGTGATTTGGGACATTCAACGGGTTGGTCCCAGCACAGGTTTGCCCACACGCACCGGTCAATGTGATATTATTTTTACTTATTACTTAGGTCATGGCGACACCAAAAATGTTATATTACTGCCCTCTTCAATTAAAGAATGTTTTGAGTTTGGTACAACTGCTTTCAATTTAGCTGCTGAATTACAAACCCCCGTCTTTGTCCTTAGTGATCTTGATTTGGGCATGAACAATTGGATGTCGGAACCATTTGACTATCCAAATGAACCGATTAATCGTGGTAAAGTGCTTACGGCAGAGGAAGTCGAAGAAAAGGGGTTTGCACGATATGAAGACCTCGATGGGGATGGTATTGGTTACCGCACCTTGCCAGGAACCAATCATCGCCGCGCCGCTTACTTTACACGGGGCACTGGGCATAATGCCAAAGCTGTTTACAGCGAAAAACCGGATGATTGGCTGAATAATATGGCGCGTATCAACCGCAAATTTGAAACGGCACGCAGATTAGTACCTGCAGCGGTTGTTAAATCTGAAAAAGATGCGAAATTGGGTATCATCGGGTATGGCACAAGCTGTTATGCCATAGAAGAGGCACGTGACCGGCTGGAGAAAAAAGGTATAAAAACCAGTTTCATGCGATTGCGTGCACTGCCGATTAATGCCGAAGTGAAAGAATTTATTGCTGCATATGATAAGGTTTATGTGGTTGAATTGAATCGTGATGGACAAATGCATATGATCCTGCAAACTGAAGTTCCAGAAATGGCGGCGAAGTTGGTTTCGTTAGCCCATCTTGATGGGATGCCATTGACTGCACGTTGGATTGTAGAAGCCATTGAGGCAGAGGAGCAACTTTAATATGGCAACAAGAGCAAGACCTCAGAGTATTAATTTGGCGGGGTTGACCAAGAATGATTATAAGGGACAGCCATCTACCCTGTGTAAAGGTTGTGGCCACAACTCTATCGCCAATCAAATTGTGCAAATAGCTTATGAACTAGACATTGAGCCGCACGAAATCATTAAATTGAGTGGCATTGGCTGCTCGAGCAAATCACCAGCTTATTTCTTGGGCATGTCACATGGTTTTAACTCGTTACACGGCCGTATGCCTTCTATTGGCACTGGTGCATTACTCGCTAACCATAAGTTAAAAGCGATTGGTGTGAGTGGTGATGGCGACACCGCCAGCATCGGTATGGGCCAGTTTAAACATCTGATGCGCCGTAATGTTCGCATGGTTTATATTGTGGAAAACAATGGCGTTTATGGTTTGACAAAGGGTCAATTCTCGGCAACAGCCGATGAAGGTCAGGTATTGAAATATGCCGGGCGTAATGAACTGCCGCCGATTGACATTTGTATGGAAGCAATTATGGCGGGCGCTGGCTTTGTCGCACGCTCTTTCTCAGGTGATGCCAAGCAGGTACGCGAATTGTTGAAAGCAGCGTTGAGTCATCGTGGCACGGCCGTTCTCGATATCATTAGCCCTTGTGTTGCTTTTAATGATACGGACACATCAACCAAAAGCTACAGTTACGGCCGCGACAATGAAGCACCCTTACATGACTTTGGATGGGTGCCCCCGGCAGAAGAAATCTCGATCTCAGAAGTTGCGCCTGGTGAGGCTCGTGACATCGACTTGCACGATGGTTCCCATATTCGTTTGCGCCGCTTGGATGAGGATTATGATCCCACTGATAAAATGGCGGCTTTGACGGTATTGCATAAGGCCGAAGAAAATCTGGAATTTATCACTGGCTTGGTTTATTTTGATCCTGACCGTGAATCATTAGCCGAAGCGTCTGATTTGCCGGACACACCACTTGCTTTGCTGCCGGACGAGATGTTACGGCCGTCGCCACAATCATTGGCTGATTTAATGTTGGACTTACAGCGCTAGGTTCAAAACACCGTTTAATTATTAACCGCAGTGGACACAGAGCGTGCAGAGGTTTCACCCCTGTTTTCCGTGTCCGCTGCGGTTTTGTTTTTCCTGGTAAACGTGTACAAAATACAGGTCAGCTAACCCTACTGCGCGTTTAAGCTTATTCTTCTTCCCCAGATTTATCTGCTTCTTTCATTACTTCTTCCGCCACAGGTAGCTCGGGTAATTCCTGTACTACCGGGCGGCGGCGACGATTTGTGCGTGCGGGAACCAGATCGCGCATCAATTCCATCTTGCCAAAACAAAGCAGCCGATCGCCCGCCTCAAGCAGCCGTTGTGCACGTGGATTAGGAATAACGGTTGTGCCGCGATAGAGCGTCAGTACATTGATATCTTTTTCGCGTAATCCAGATTCGCTGATTGACTTACCAATATATTTTGAGCCGACAGGAATGTAAATCTCAGTAACGCCATAGCCGCGGCTTACCGTCAAACGCTGCCGCAGATCGATTTCAGGAAAATTGACTTGGGCCGCAATGTAGTCGATGATGGCACCGGCGATGTCAAGCTGGGTGCAGCCTTCAATTCCTTCCAAACCAGGCGACGAATTGACTTCGACAACTTGGGGGCCATCTCTGCCCTCAAGTAAGTCAACACCGGCAATGCGCAGACCCATAATTTGAGCTGCACGAACGGCCGTTTCTACATACACATCATCCAACTCGACACGCTCGGTTAGACCACCGCGATGTACATTGCTGCGAAACTCTTGTCCCTGAGCCACCCGCCGCATAGCGCCAACCACACGGTCGCCAACGACAAAGGCACGGATGTCACGTCCTTTGCTCTCGGCCACAAACTTCTGAATCAAAATGTTTTGTTTTTGGCTTTGCAGCAACTCGATGATCGCTTCAGCTGACTTTACAGTTTCTGCCAGCAGCACGCCGATGCCCTGGGTTCCTTCTAATAATTTAATGATGACAGGAGCGCCGCCAACACGTTCAATTGCTGGCAGCACATCTTTTTTATCACGCACGAAAGTCGTTTTCGGGATGCCAATTTGGTGACGGCTGAGGATTTGTAGACTGCGCAGTTTATCACGTGAGTTGGCAATACCTGCGGCTGAGTTCGCACAAAAAACATCCATCTGCTCAAACTGCCGCACGACGGCCGTTCCAAAATAAGATATAGACGCACCAATCCTTGGCAATACAGCATCATAAGGTGAGAGCTGTTTTTGGGCAAAGTAAATATCTGGAACGCCTTCTTCGAGGTCAAGGGCGAACTTGAGCGTATTCAAGACGATTACTTTATGGCCGCGCTGTAATGCTGCTTCACGCAGTCGTCTTGTGCTGTAACAGCCTGGGCTGCACGATAGAATCCCTAATTTCATGGTTACTCCTTAGAACGTCCCTACAAAATGTTAATTTTCGCTAGATGCAGGTTTTTTATTGCGTTTGAGATTACCACCATAAAAAGAGCGACCTGTATCAACCAGAAAACGTCGCCGAATTGCCTCGCGGCCTAGCAGCATTCGAAAGCCCATTTTAGTGCGACGGGCTAACGTTAATTCCACAGGCCAGACAGTGTTAAGTAATTCTACATTGGCGATGATAACTGGGCGAATGACAGCCTTGCCACTCGAACTACGTACCGAGCGATATTCGAGAACTTGCACTTCAATAGGTTCTGTTTTGTTTCTTCTGCGTTGAATTGGTTGAATTTGAAAGCGTACCCAATCCTGGCCCTCACGCTCAAATGTTTCCAGGCCAAAGGCGTGTAATGATGACGAGCGTGCACCCGTATCGACTTTGACTTTGATTGCCTTGACCCCAAAATCAGGCAGACCAACCCATTCACGCCAGCCAATGACAGGTAAGCTGTTTTTTTTTCGCTTTGCCATGCGCTTATTTTGACTCTGTCTCGAACTGAGCTGCCCAATCGTTGCCAATAATCACCAACACCTCAAAGTCACCAGTGGGTTTGTTATCACGATCACCATCTGAAAAATTGAGTGGGGGAATGCCCATTTCGTGAATCAGAAACTGTATGGTTTGCGGGTTAGCACCGAAGTCAATAATTTGGGAGGTGCTGTAAGTGGAAGCATCGGCATTGCCAACTTCGGTCACATTGACGCCGCGCTCCAGTAAATATTCCTGTGTTTTGCCAGCTAAGCCAAATACGGCCGTTCCGTTATAAACAGCCACCTTCGCCTTTTCCTCTTGCATGGTTTCTGCCAACTCGCGGATATCAGGCGTTGGTAAAGGGGCTTCGGCAAATAGCTCATTGCGCAGCTCGCGGATTTCATCTCGCCGTGGCACTAAAACCTGACGACCATCGGGTGTTGTTTCCGTATACACGTAATCATAATCTAGTACGGCCGAACGGATATTTTCTCGTGGCATTTCCTGGATTAGCAGCGCCAATTGCACGGCATCCTCGATAGCAAGGTTTGTATGTACATTTTCCTGAAAAGTACGCCATAGTTCGGGTGCTTGCACCAATAGTTGAGGGAATTGGTTGAATTGGGTAATCTCATCTTTCACGGCTAATAAAACGGCTTGCTGTCTTCCGGCACGATCCACATCGCCGCCAAATGTCGCCCGCGTGCGTGCATATTTCAACGCCATTTCACCATTTAAATGCTGCTGGCCGGCTTCAATAGAGAAAGGTTCATAGCCGTAACAATTGTCTGGATAATTCGAGTCGATGATCGCTTCCGGCACGTTAATGTCAATGCCGCCAAGTAAGTCGACGCCATCTTTAAAACCTTGGAAATCAATCGTGATGTAATGGTCCACGGGGATGCCAAGGAAGTTTTCGACGGTTTCGCGAGCTAGCGCCTGTCCGCCGCCTGGATATTCGTAAATTTGGCCAAAATAAAATGCCTGGTTAATACGATCAACTTCAAAGCCAGGAATGTCGACCCATAAATCACGCGGCAGCGAGAGCAGTACGGCCGTTTCGGCTACAGGATCAACTGAAGCAACCATCACACTGTCTGTATGTGTGGGTCCGTCTTCGTCACAGCGCCGGTCGACGCCTAACAAGAGAAAAGTGACACGCTCTTCACCTGACCAAGGTTTGATTTCGTCCACAGAGAGTGTGGGCAGTGGTTTGAGCGTTGCGACGGGAGTCCCGTTTAGGGTAACGGCCGTTGCTGCAGATTCGGGGTTAACGGCCGTATCGTCGGTGAATGTTTCTTGGGGTTGTGTGCCGGCATTCGCCGCAACACTGTCCCGAATCGTACGGAACAGCCACACAGAACTTGCGGTTACGCCGATCACGATAAAAATGCCGATTAAAATAAAAAGCCACAATGGTAAACGTACACGCGCTGGCGGCCGTCTTTCTGGTGGTTCAGATGCCATATAAAAATCCCATAACGTTTAGATTGTAATAATTTCTTGATCTTACCACATCTTACGCTGTTAAGGCTGTCTTTATTTGACCACCAGTTTACTCATCTGTTTGACGAATGCTCCGATCTGGATGTTTGCCTTGAATACCAGTAAAGATCGATTTGATCGCATGCATATCGGCTTCCATATCATCTGATGGTTCAACCGTGGGTCCAATACCCATAACTTTACGGCCGTAATCGAAACGCACCGCCACAATGGGCACTTTGGCTTCTTGGGCAATGCGATAAAAGCCAGTTTTCCATTCACGCGCCAGTGATCGTGTCCCTTCCGGCATGATGGCAATCACAAATTTTTCGCGTTTGTTAAATACATCAACCGTCTGGTTTACAAGCCCACTACCCTGGTTTTCACGATCAACAGGCACGCCACCCAGCCACGTCATTAGACCCTTGAACGGCCAACGAAACAAGGAATGTTTTGCCATCCAAGATATTTTGACGCTGAGCGCATATTGGGTTGCCATGGTCAAAATGAAATCCCAATTTGATGTATGCGGTGCGCCAACCAGAACAAATTTTGGTTGATTGGGGATATTAGCCTCAATACGCCACCCGAACAATGAGAGCAAAGTGAGTGCAATAAATTGAGAGATGCGATTTCCTCGTCTGGGTATCGCATCGCCGAGTATGGGTTTGTCCATTAATTTTTCCTTGGGTGCCAAGTCATTGATTGTGACACCCGTAAATTGCCAGGTAATACGTGTAATTTACCCTATTGTATATAGTTTCACAAACAGCATTTCTCAAATTCTCAACTTGAGATTCGAGCAGCAATTTAAGGAAGACATCATTCTTTGCATTGGGTCAATTAGAAAATTTGCCGCAAGAGCCACGTCCCCACAGAATTTGCAAAATGTTGTATAATATACAGAAAAGCGAGTGTACTATGACAATAATCGATCCCCAAATAGATGCATATCTAGAAACTTTGCCGCCCGCCAGACGTGAGGCGTTAACTACACTGCGCGGGTGGATGCATGCAGCTCTGCCCGAAGCGCAAGAAGTGATTGAATATGGCATGCCAGGTCTATTCCAAGATGAATTGATTTGCAGTTATAAATCGCAGAAGAACTACATGAGTTTGTACATGGATGTTGATGTTGTAGCAGCACATAAGGAAGCATTAGGGCATCTGAACTGTGGCAAAAGCTGTATTCGTTTTCGCCGTATTGACCAACTGCCAAAAGCAACGATCATACAAATGCTGCAAGAAACGGCACAAAAACAAGCCCTAAACCAATAAACCTGAAACTCATTTGGTAGGGGCAAGATAATCGTGAACTACGTTTGCCAAAAACAGGTGACCAGGTCTTTCGATTACCTTGCCCGTGTGTCAGTCAGAAAGAATATTTGTCCGACGCGGACGCGGCATTTGGATGATAAATGTCTGGGGAATCCAGAACACCTTTCCCGAGTGCCATGTCCCTACCGTATATCGAATAAAAATTAAGAGGAAACCCATGATAAAAGCTGACAAAACCGTACGTACAACATGTCCTTATTGTGGGGTGGGCTGCCAATTAAATCTGAATGTGATTGATGGCTACATTTACCGTGTGGATGCACCGTTTGACGCCGCGCCGAACTACGGCATGTTATGTGTTAAAGGGCGGTTTGGCACTGATTACGTCAAACATCCGCGCCGCGTCAAAACCCCCCTGATTCGTGCCAATCGCGATGAAGCCCGCAGTGCCAAACCCGTCTGGCGTGAAGCCTCATGGGATGAAGCCTTGGATTTGGTTGCGGACGAATTGGTAAGCCTGGTAAAAAACCATGGTGGCGATGCACTTGCCAGTTATGCCAGTGCCAAAGCGACGAATGAAGACACCTACGTCTTCCAAAAATTCATTCGTGCCCTGGTCGGCACCAATAATATTGACCATTGTGCGCGTTTATGCCATGCCGGGTCAGTCACTGGTTTGCAGTTGGCGATTGGCTCTAGTGCCATGTCGAATTCAATAGCGGAGATGGAAAATCTGGAAGCATTTATTGTTACCGGTTCCAATACCACCGAAACCCATCCGGTCATTTCTAACTTCCTCAAACGCGCCGTGCGTAAAAATGGTGCCAAGCTGGTTGTGGTTGATCCGCGACGTATCGAGTTGACTGACTTTGCGACACTTTGGCTGCAACAAAAACCGGGTACAGACGTGGCCGTTTTTCAGGCGATGGCGCATGTGATTGTCAAAGAGGAATTGGTCAATACCGATTTTGTGGAACAACGCACCGAAGATTTCGAAGAATATTTAAGTTCATTAGGCGCATATACCCCAGAATGGGCTGAAGAAGTGAGCGGTGTGCCCGCTGCGCAAATCCGCGAAGCGGCACGCATTTATGCGAATGCGAAGCGTGGCGCGATTTATTGGGGCATGGGCATCAGCCAGAG
>JAGRDI010000100.1 GCA_020432765.1 Anaerolineales bacterium
GCCAAGTGAACCGTTGTGACCTTATCAGGTGCAACTGCTAATTGTTCAATAAGGTCATGGCGTGTGGCATGGCTGTCGGCTGAAATATGATCAGCATTTGTGACCGCCCATTGAATCTGATCCTCATAATAACGGCGGCTCTCTGAAGTTAAAAATTGGGGATAAAAAATAAAATTCAGATCATGAATCGTGATGATGTGACGGTGTGCGCCATGCTGAGGGGGAATAAAATCAGGACTATGCCACACATCTAGCTGGTGGGGCAGCAATTCGGCCGTTAACGACCAGCGTTCGAGCCAATGATGACAAGGGGTCCATAAATTCTTGCGCATGAAATTAGCTGCATTTTGCGGAACATAACTGTGTGGGTCTTTGCGGCTGTGAAAAAGGGTGAATTGATCGGACGTATCGGCCGTTGCAAGAGCCGGAATTAAATGCAAAATATATTGACTAATACCGCCCAGTCGGTAATAGGGCAAACGACAATCAAACCCAATGCGCATAATGCGATTGTAAAACGGATCCGACAAAACGTAAAATACAGACAGCGAATCGTGGGTCAAACGCTTACCTATCATTCTAACAAAACAATCTTAGCAAACTCGCCCACGCCCTTCACCCACGCTATAATGCAGAGCATCCTTACCTATTTAACGAATCAGCTTACTTCAACAGGAGTAAATCAATGGCTGTAAAACCAAAAAACGCCGAATTGCAAGAAATCAGTGAATTGATTAAGCGCATTGAATGGATGGACGACCAGCGTCGTAAATCGACACACAAGATATCAGAACTTGAACAACGCTTCACTTTACAAGAACAAGCACTTGCAACTCGTGAAAAACGTATTCAAGATTTGGAACGGCAGCTTTCACAAGTATCTGCCCAATTAGCACGCATCCCTCAAGTTGATGTGCAATTGTCCCAGTTCAAAGATGAAATGGTTACAATGATCGAAGGCTATGACAAACGGCGCATTCAAGGTGAAAAGGAAATCGACCGCTTGCGTCGCATTGAACATGAAAGTGTCACTCGTGAAATTGTCGACATCCGAAAAGATCTGCCGGCGATTGCACGGCTGCAACATGAGATGGAATTGCGCCAGGCAGAAGAGACACGCCTCGCAAATTTAATCGGTATCCAACAAAATAGTATTCCTCCTATCCGCAACCAAATTGAAGATTGGGAACGTGCGCTCACTTTTCTTGAAGAAAAAGAAAAGCAAAACCGTAAAAACATTGGCGAATTTCAAACTCAATTTATCGATATCAATAAGCGTTGGGATCCAATTAACATGCGCATTGATATCATCGCTAACACGCTCTCAAAATCTGAAAGTACGCGCCAAGACCTGATTGATTCTCAAGTAGAACAACGTGAAACCATCAAAAAATGGGCTGAACAAATTCAACTTGGTGAACATGAACGCAATAAACAGCTTGAAAAATGGCGTTACGAGATGGATGAACAAAAGGACACCATCGAACGTTTTTCGCGTGAATGGGTCAAGTTTTCTGATCAATATAAAGAAGCCAAAATGGCAGTACAAACTTTAGCCGAATGGCAAAAGCAAATTGAGCAGCGCCAGCAAGAATCATCCGAGTTGCTGAAAGTTGAACTTAATCGTTTGCAATCGCGCTGGGATGGTTTTGTGCTTGAAAATGCCCAAAAATGGAAAACGTTTGAGGTCGAAGCTGAACAACGCTGGGCTAATATTAGCCGCGTCGAAAAACAGTTCCAAGACCAAATCCTCGCGCTAGAAGAAAAATTGGTGAAAATCCGTGAAGAAAAAGATACTTTACGGCGTGTACAAGTGGCCCAAGCAGATGCCATTAAAAAAATACCACATATTTGGATTGAAGAAGTTGAAAAAGCAATCGCTCAAGATCCCAACCGACGCCGTCAACCAACAACAATTCCTGTACGTGAAGAATAAATAATGTTCGTAATTGGCACGGCCGGTCACGTGGACCACGGCAAATCAACATTGGTTGAAGCGTTAACAGGGATCGATCCAGATCGCCTTGCAGAAGAAAAAGAACGGGAAATGACCATCGATCTTGGTTTCGCCTGGCTGCAGTTGGGCGATGAAGAAATCGGGGTTGTAGATGTACCCGGCCACCGCGACTTCATCGAGAACATGCTTGCCGGCGTTGGCGGCATCGATCTGGCTCTTTTTGTTGTGGCTGCTGATGAAGGTGTCATGCCTCAAACCCGCGAACACCTTGCTATTCTAGACTTGTTAGAAATAAACAGTGGTATTGTTGTTGTTACCAAAATTGATTTGGTTGATGATCCTGATTGGTTAGAATTGGTTATGCTGGACATCAGCGAAGTTCTAACCGGCACAGTGCTTGCAAATGCACCTATTGTGCCGGTGTCTGCTTTCAGTGGAGAGGGTCTCGAAACATTAAAAACGACGCTGCAAGACAAACTAACGGCCGTTCCTGCGCGCAGTGATACAGGGCGGCCACGACTGCCAGTCGATCGCGTATTTACACTTTCAGGTTTTGGCACGGTGGTGACGGGGACATTGCTCAACGGCCGTTTCCGCAGTGGTGATCAAGTAGAAATTCAACCCACAGGCTTAAAGGCACGCATACGTGGTTTGCAAACCCACAAAACGAAAAGACAAGTCGCCCAGCCAGGCAGCCGTGTGGCCATCAATCTGACTGGTGTCAACCATGACCAGGTGCAACGTGGTGATGTCGTCGCTGCTCCCGGCGTCATTGCTGACACGATCCTGTTAGATGCCACCTATCGCCAATTACCAGATGTGAGTGCCGCGTTAAAACATAATATGGAAGTCAAATTCTTCGTGGGTGCGGCCGAAGTTTTGGCGCGTACTCGTGTTTTAGGCGTTGAAAAGATTGAGCCTGGGCAAGAGGGCTGGTTGCAACTCACGCTTTCTGAACCCATTGCGGTGGCACGCGGAGATCGTTTTATTTTGCGACGGCCGTCACCCGCCACAACCCTCGGCGGCGGGCGCATTCTCGATCCGCATCCTGGTCGCCGGCATCGGCGTTTCCGCCCAGACGTGATCGAACATCTGCAAACATTGTCACAAGGCACACCCGCCGAACTCGTCCTCCAAGCGCTGCAACGCATCGAACCAACCACACAGCAAATTTTGTTACCACGTACAGGACTCGATTTGGAAACAGCCGTTGCTGCCCTGACTGAACTCGAAAATGAAAACCTTGTGGTGCAGTTAGATAAACAATTGATTTCTCAAGCTGGTTGGCAGCAATTGAATGACAAACTCAATGATATCCTGTTCACATATCATCAAGAACATCCTCTACGAGCAGGCATGCCGCGTGAAGAGTTGCGCAGCCGTTTAAAATTAACCCCCACCATTTTTAATCCTTTGATTAAGCAGGCTGCTGCGGATGACATGCTCATCGAAAATCAAACTGTTATCGCCATGCCTGATCACCAAGTACGTTTTAATGCGACGCAACAAGCTAAAATCGATGCCCTATTGCAACGATTCGCAAAAGCCGGCATCAATTCGCCCAGTGTCAAAGAAGCCAAAACGGCCGTTGGTGAAGAGTTATATTTTGCACTTATCGATCAGAACCTGGTAAAGCCGTTGAATCAGGATGTCGTTTACGCTGCCGCAGAGTATCAAGAAAGCACACAAACCATCATCAACTTCCTGCAAAAAAATGGCAGCATCAACGCCGCCCAAACACGCGATTTACTTCAAACCAGCCGCAAATATGCCATTGCCCTGCTCGAACACCTCGACGATATAAAACTCACCCGCCGCGTTGGCGATGCCCGAATACTTGCCTGAAGTATATGCAGGCTCCAAACCTCTGCCATGAAATAGAGGAATTAGACCCGTTCAAATTCGTATAATTCGTGGCGAAAAATTAAACTTTCTGGCTGCAAACACGCCACGAACCCACCTGAATTAGTTGACAGTTAGCCGTTGTCAATCTCCCATTGCCAAATTCCCCTTGTTTTCAACAATTTAACGCATTTGATATGGCTTTTTTGCCCGATTTGAGTAAATTGGACTTTACATATTGTGGTATAATGGAGTATATTATGTAAGATCGTTATGTTATGAAAACATAATGTTTAAACACCATCGACATAATTATACCTAACGGCCGTATTTTTAGGAGGTCATGATGACATTGCAAAAACTCAAGCAACACCGTATTTTATGGATCGCCACACTCATCATCCTGTTTGGCGCTCTGGCTCTCATGTTTAATAATCCTGGCATGTTGTATGCCAACAACACTTGGGAAGCCACTTATTGGAATGACCCGATTCTTTCTGGTGAGCCAGTATTGCACCGTTACGAGGCGGAAATAAATTACGACTGGGCAGGCTTATCACCTGATCCGGTGGTCAATGTAGACAACTTCTCTATACGCTGGAACACGGTCATGCAAGCTGATTCAGGGGTCTACCGCTTTAGTGCTACAACCGATGATGGCATGGTAATCTATGTAGATGGCGTGCCCGTCATCAATTCCTGGTATGACAGCAAAGTCCATACGGTAACGGCCGATGTGCCTCTCAATGCCGGTCCACACCAAGTAGTCGTAGAATATTACGAAGCCGGTGGTGTTGCTATCGCCAAAGTTAACTGGGCAATGATCAGCAGTGGGCAGCCAACGCCTCCCCCCCCCGGTGGACAACCTATGCCTCCGCCCCCTGGTGGACAACCTGTGCCTCCACCTTCCGGTGGGCAGCCCATGCCTCCGCCCAGCAACCAGGGTTGGCAAGGTCAATATTATAATAACAAAGACCTTGGCGGTGATCCGGCCTTAGTGCGTACCGATCCACAAGTAAAATTCGATTGGGGGTATGGTTCACCCGCGCCCACTATTCAATCTGATAACTTCTCTGTGCGTTGGACCACAAACTTAAATTTACCTGCCGGCAGATATCGCTTCAATGTTACGACGGATGATGGTGCGCGTTTGTGGGTCAATAATCAAATGTTGATCAACCAATGGTTTGACCATCCCGTGACAACATTCAGCGCAGAAATCGATTTGCCCGGTGGCGCTGTCCCCGTGCAAATGGAGTATTATGAAAATCTGCTATTGGCAGAAGCAGCGCTTACCTGGCAAAATCTTAGTGGTGGAAGTAATCCTGGCACAGGCGGCCCCTTCCCTCTCGCAGTCGTCACGGCTTCTTACTTAAATGTACGCCAGGGGCCAGGAGCGAACTTTGCAGTTATTACGACTGTCACAAAAGGCACCGAATTACGTCTGGCCGGCTATCGCAATGACAATGGTTCATGGGTGCAAGCTATTCTGCCCAATAATGTCAAAGGCTGGGTGAATTCAAGCTATATCTATACCGATTATCCCATTCAAAATCTGAAGGTATGGCCGACTGACAATAAGCCCAATTCGTCAACTGCAACAGTAACCGCCAATTACTTAAATGTACGCTATGGGCCAGGGGTTAGATACGGTGTCTTCAATACACTACAAAAAGGGCAAACTGTAATCATGAACGGCCGTAACGCTGATGGTTCTTGGGTTCAGGTGCGCTTACCAGATGGAAATATCGGTTGGGTAAACGCCAATTACATCAATCCCAGCCGTCCGATTAATCAACTACCTGTGGTTGGATAAGCAAAACTAACGCCAAATTCTTAATTTCAGGCAATCGCCTAGATAAGCTCCCCAGGAAATCAACACCTGGGGAGTTTGTGTTTTGAGGGAAAAATGTTTGAGTTTACCTTTCCACCTCTAACCAGCGAAATTCTCACTGGTGTATTGGTCATTTTCGTTTTACGTGTGATCGGCATGGCCTTTAGTACAATTCGTGTATTGGTCATGATGCGCGGCAAGAAGTTGGCAACGGCCGTTACGGGATTCGTTGAAGTATTTGTTTATATATTAGCAATCGGTGGTGTCGTCAATAATCTTTCCAACATTTGGAACGTCCTTGCTTACAGCTTGGGCTTTGTGGCCGGCACCTTGGTTGGTATGTGGATTGACGACAAAACCGCCACAGGTTTTGTCAATGTACGCGTGATTTCGCGCTTCAAACCACAGAACATCGTCAATAAAATTCACGAGGCCGGTTTTGGAGCGACGGTCGGCTGGGGTCATGGGCGTGGCGGCACAGTTGGTATGATTCTGGTCATTGTAAGGCGCAAAGAGGTCGCCATTGTAGAAAAATTGATTGAAGAAGCCGACCCGGATGCTTTTGTCACCGTCGAAGATGCTCGTTCTGTACGCCGTGGGTATATGCATATAAAGGAGTAAAAGCCATGATTTTCGTCTTCCTTTCATATGTCTTTGATCACTTATGCAAAATTGTCTACACCCTTAAAATAATAGGAAAATTTAGGGGATAGCCATGTATTCAACTATCTTAATTCCATTAGATGGCTCCAAACGTGCCGAAGCGATATTGCCACATGCCACACAATTAGCCCGTTTGTACAAGGCAAATGTTGTGTTATTGCAGGTGTTTGAATTACCACACTTGATTGATTTACCTAAAGTTGAAGAGGGCGATTTTAGCGCATTACCGCATCAACATGTCACAGATGTTGCCGAAAGTGAAAAACAAGCCCACGCTTACTTGCAATCCATTGTTGATACGTTGACTAAAAAGGGGATACCCGCTCACCAGCGTATCGAATTTGGTCCAATTGCCGCGACGATCATACGTACAGCGACTTTAGAAGGAGCCGACCTGATTGCCATGGCGAGTCACGGCAGCAGCGGGCTGGAAGGGGTTTATTATGGCAGCGTCGCGGCAGGCGTGTTGCAGCGGGTGGATCGGCCGTTGCTGATCGTGCGCGCTGAAAATTAGATAAAGTGCATAGCACGGTCAAAACGACATAGGTCAACCTTACGTTTCTGCCTGTACCTTACCCGACACTTTCTTTGTCACACGCTAATTTCTAAAGCCCTCTCGGCCATTTGAGTACGCAATTTCATCGAATCACGCGGATAAGTCCAGTAAAAGAGTGTAAAAATCGCGGCACATCCAATCCAGGGAACAGGAACCATCCATACAAGTGCCTGAGTCAAACCAACACTATCTGCTAACCACCCGGCTGCAAAAGCAGCAACGGCCGTAAATCCATTTTCAACGAACACAATAAAAGCAAAAGCAGAGGCACGCAATTCAGGCGGTGTTACCGCCTGAATCATCGGCTCCTTAGCGCCTTTGCCGGGCCAACTTATCAGCAGCGCCGTAAAGAAACCCAAGGCAACAACCGCCCCAAACGGCCAACCTGCGGTTTGAGTAAATAAAATAGTGGTCAAAGGTATACCGGCAATGATCGAAAACTGGCCGACAATGACACGGCCGTATTTCGGACTGCGCACATCGGCCCAATCGCCCAGGAATCCCCCAATGACATTTGACAAAGCTGTACCAATCACAATTGCAGCAAAAGCGATCGTCGCCGCCTGTTCATCATAACCGCGATCATTGACCAGCCATGTAATCATATACAAGCCCATCACAACCCAGGGCATAGCCCCAGCCAAGCCCTGCGCAATCGCCACCCAAATGGTAGGAATGCGCAGCATTTTACGGATATTGGCCCAACTGACAGCATAATGGGAAGCCGTTTCTTCTGTAATTTTGCCAGCCAATTCTGGTTCGGCCGCACCGCGCACAGGCTCTTCAACCATGAACCAAACCAATATTCCAGAGACAATACTCAAACCACCCAACAAGAAAAACCCCCAGCGCCATAATTCCGGTGTCGCTAAAGCACCCAATGCTAATGTAAAAACGACAATCCCCAGCACACCCAAACCTTCCAAACTGCCCAAAGCACGACCACGCCTATGCGGCGGATAGGTATCGGAAATAAGCGAAAAGACAGCCGGCATGAGACAACCGAGTCCGATGCCAGAAATGGCACGCAGCCAGAGCAGCTGCTGATAATCCTGCGAAAAACCAATCAGAAGTGTCCAAATGCCCCAGACGCCAGTTCCCAAAATGATCACATTCTTGCGCGGGTAACGATCCGCAATATACCCCCATATAGGCGCGGTGACGGATTGCAAAATATTACGGATGGTGCCAATAATTCCTAACTGCGTGTAGCTTAAGCCCCATAGAGCTTGCAGTGTGGGAAATAAAACCGACATTGCCTGTCCTTCGCCCTGGTCAATGAAATAACCAAAGGCCAAAGCAAACATGGTACGTCGCTTGCCTTTTTTGGCTGCAGGATCTTCGGGTTGATTGGCGGATGGATGGGATGCTGCTGTGATTTCTGACATAAACCTTTCTCCTTTGAATGCGGGATGCAGATTTCGGATTGCGGATTTATCGCGCAAACCTGTATTTATCCGTGAAAATCAGGGTCCCTTTTCGATCTCTCGTTGAAACACTAGAATCCAAATCGCAAGTCTAAAACATCATTGTAGTTGAGTGTCAGGCGCCATCTGTTGGGTTGAAATTTGCCGGGTGGTGTGATATCGAAGGCAGCGGCCAAACTTATTAATAGTTCAAAATCGCCGCTGATGGTTAATTTGCCTTGCACAAATAAGTTTTCAGGTGTCTCTGTACCATTGATTAAGGCTAACCAATCTTCCGCAGAGGCAGCCATGCCAGCGTTGGGTTGTTTGTGAACGCCAGCCGTCAATGTTAAACGGCCGTGTTCCCGACTCACATAAGCAGAACGGCCGTTTTCACCCAGCACATCAAATTGAATCACAGCATCTAAATCACCTATATCGCCATCTCGCAAACGGTCTGGCAGCGAATTAAACCAACTATCAATGCTGATGTGTCCTTGTACAGGATAAATGCCGACATGCATGGTTAATGCGTTTTTATCCAGTGTCAAAGCCGCAAATTTGGGAAGAGGTCCGGTGAGAGTTCGCGAACGGCCGTTTACATCAACACCTGCTAAACGGCTCGTGACAGCATCGGTTTGGTGATTGCTCCACAGCAAAATCTCCTGGCCTTGACTCCTACGCAAATCACGCTGGTAACAGCCAGCTCCTGTGATGATTTCAACCAGTGCTCGCATTTGGTTTGATGTGAGTGTTAATTCGTAATTATCCAAGAGGGTCGAATCAACCAATATTTCGGGGAGTTGTAAATACAGGGTTTGTTTGACCCAGCTATCCATACGGAAAGCGTTTACCAGCTTGCGGCATAGGCTTAATTTTGTTTCATTGTGCGCAGACAATTCACCTGCGCGGGTACGCAATATGATTGAGACATGATCATCTGGGGCGATATGTGCGGCTGTCAAACGCAAGGTTTCCACTACTGGGTCATACTCAAAGGGAAGGTCTTGAGATTTGCCATTGATTTTGGTAGATACGGCCGTATCCACGTCCACGCCACGAAACAACAGTACATAATCCCGCGCCAATGGCAAATGATCCGTTTCACCTTGCACCATACCGATTTCAACTTGCCAAAACTCTGTTGACCATGTTTGCGAAATGGGAATCAGACTATGTTTGTCAAGACCGTCATCTTCATATAAATCAAATTGATTATTTGCGCCAGGGAATAAATGGATATCGATAGCATTGGGATTATCAGTCCCCATTACAGCAGCCGCCATGGGTACAATTGCACCAGCTTTGGCAAAGAGCGGGATTTCATCAATACGGCCGTAAAGCGGCTGCCAGCCATCACCGATAAAATGCAAGCCATCAAAAAAGCCAAACCAATCACCCGGCGGCAGCCACACTGCCTGGTGCGCAAGCTGTGTATCAGGGTCAATAGGCGTGATGAATGGCGCGGCCAGCAGTTCACTGCCAAACATATATTGATCGGGGCAATGATACGCCTGTTCATCAGCAGGATGTTCATAATACATAGGTGTAATCAGCGGCAAATGCGCGTTATGATTGCGCCATGCCATGGTGTAAAGATAGGGAATCAAGGCATGCCGCAAGCGCATTGCGTCACTGGTCAGCAGTTCTGTTTCAGCATCCCAGCCCCAAGGCCGCCGTTCATGGAACATATTATTGGTACAATGCAATCGCAAGATTGGGCTAAAAACGCCATATTGCACCCAACGTGTGAATAACTCCGCTTCTTCAATGCCACCCATATGGCCGCCAATGTCATGGCTCCACCAGCCGTAATTGACGTTGGCAGCAGCAGCGGTGAAATAAGGTTGGAACTGCAACGATTCCCAGGTGACATGGGTATCACCGGAAAATCCAATCGGGTAACGGTGATTGCCCAACCCACCCCAACGCGAGAAGATAAACGGCCGTTTGTGCCCATCTCGACCCAAATCATAAAAATGCAAATGATTTAACCAATACAACGGATCCAGGCCAGGCAAACCAGACAAAGTGCCTTGCTGCCAATCCATCCACCAAAAGTCAATTCCCTCCGCTTCTTTAGGATGATGCAGCAGTTCAAAATATGCCTCAGTAAAATAAGTGTTGGCAATGTCAAAGGGGATCTGTGTTTGTGAGGCAGGATCAATTCCTACACGCGCCGCCAGCGCTGGGTAATCGACCTCATGCGCATGAATGCCTTCAGCGGGATGTAAATTGAGTGCGGTTTTTAAGCCGCGTTTGTGCAGTTCGGCGATAAAGGCAGGCGGATCGGGAAAAAGTTCACGGTTCCAGGTGTAGCCTGTCCAGCCGCTGCACGCATTACCGGTACGGGTGATATGCCAATCCATATCGACAATACAAACCGAAAGTGGTACTTCGTGGGCCGCAAAGTCATCCATCAAATCCAACAGTTCAACGTCAGAATAGGCCCAATAACGACTCCACCAATTGCCCAAAGCCCAACGCGGCAGCAGTGGTGCAGGCCCAGCCACCCGGGCAAAATCATGCAAACAAGCCTTGTAATCTTGACCAAATCCGAAAAAGTAGAGATCGATATAGCCAGTGGGCGCGTTGCGGGGTTCTAACCAGCCGTCTGCGTTAAAAACCAAATGTGGCGTGTCATCATAAACCGCCCAACCGCTGCGCGAAATCAGGCCTGTTTCCAGCCCTAATGCGCCATCAATATTGTCAAGCGTGCGTGCTGTGCCTAATAGATTGGATGAATTATCCTGCCCGAAATGCCAAATCGTGTTGTTTGCTTTGAGGGTGATAGTTAATGACTCGGCCGTGAATCCAAGTGTATTCGATTGATAGTTTAGTTGGAGATATTCGGTGTTGAGGGTGAAACGGCCGTTTTCTGTCATCACTTTATAATCGGGCACTGGTTGGCGGCGATACCAAAACGCCTGGCTGGGGCGATCTTCAAATTCGGCCGTGGGGCTGTATTCCAAGCGTAATAAACGGGATGTCAAAACAGTAAAGCGTACATTCGAGTATGAAACGGCTGCTTTGGGGTCAGCTGTTGGTTGAAACTTTATTGGGAAGGATTTTGTGTAACTCATATAAACTCCTACTAAACCTAAATCCAGCGAATAAATTCACGACTACAATGCCGAACTGGGTCGTAGCAAATCCAAACGAGTAAGTACAGATTCAGTCAATTCTGCAATATCCATAAGTTCGTCCTTTGAACAGCAGGTACACAAGGTTAGTAGACTCCGTGCAATTTTTGATTGCTCTATCATCCATTCAGCCGCGCAAAACTACCACGATTGTTTTTGTATAAATTGTCAAATTCGCGGAAAAGCTTGTCATAGATCTGCCGATTTTCAGGGTTTGGATGATAGGTTTGGGTGACTTTAACACGCGAGTTAACATCCGCAAAGCTCAAATAACCGAGCGCAACGGCCGCTATAAAAGCGGCACCGCGTGTATTCACTTGCAAAGGATTATCGATCTGCAGCATGGGACGATCTAAAACATCGGCCATGATTTGACACCACAAATCGGATTGTGCACCGCCACCAATGACGCGAATGGATTGCAACGGCCGTTTAATAAATTTCTCTACATATTGCAGCAGCCAGCGTGTATTATAAGCCACCCCCTCAAACACAGCACGCACCATGTGAGCGCGGGTCGTTTGCAGCGATTGGTTGAAAAAACCACCGCGCACAGTTGAATCATCAATCGGGGAACGTTCGCCATATAACCAGGGCAGAAATATAAGATTGTCGCTGCCCGCAGGAACGGCCGCTGCTACCACATTCAAACGATCATAAACATCAACCGGACGTTCAACAGCACCCAGACCATCGGCAGGATAAAGCAAGTTGTCGATCAGATAATTGATGCATGAACCTGCACTTTCTTGTTCATTAACCAACAAATAACGATCAGGAATGGCCGAAGGCATCGAACCCATATTGTGGAATAAGTCAGTCTTTTTGAATGGCACATGACAAATTAACCAGGAGGAGGTGCCCAAATAAATATGCGCCTCATAATCACCTACAGCCCCTGAACCTACAGCGGCCGTATGCATATCCGGTGAACTGCCAATCACTTGCACCGATGCGTTTAAGCCTAATTCCGCTGCCACCGACGGCCGTAACGTACCAACCACATCAACCGCACGAATCAAATCTGGCAATTTCTCACGCTCAATTGTCGCCATTTGCAATAAACGCGCACTATAATCGACTTTCGCCAGATCACGATTATCAGTCAGCCAATGCAAGGTAATTGAATCATAGGTGGCCACATAACGTCCAGTTAGCCAAAAATTAAGGTAATCCTTGGGTTCAAGAAATTTATGCGTTTGGGCGTAGATGTCAGGATGCTGATGTTTGAGATACAAAATGTGGGCAATAGAATCCTTGCCGGATAGTGTCGGAATGCCACCCGTTAAACGAATCCAGGTCAGTAATTTATCCAAACCATAGCCGGCAATATTGATCAAACCATCGGTGATTTGACGTGCATACGGCTCGCCACGTGCGTCCAGCCAAATGATTGCATTGGTTAACGGCAACCCATCCTGACCCACCGCAACTGTGCCCGACCATTGCCCCGTGCAACTAATCGCAACGATCTCATCGACCGGCACTAGTTTTTGGGCGAGCAGTTCATGCACACAAGCTTTAATCGCACGCCACCAATCCTTTGGGTCTTGTTCTGCACCCCCTCCAGGTAAGAGTATTAATTCTGTATGCGCATAAGTTTGTGCAACGATATCACCTTCAGTAGAAATCAGGACAACCTTCGGTCCCGAAGTCCCTAAATCTATAGCCAGAATGAATTTTGTAGCTTTCATAAGCGTGCCCAATAAATATAATACGAATGACAACTAAACCAACTATTGATAGGATGGCAGCCAATCACCATGTGCCGCAATCAAATCATCCACCAATGACCAAATTTGGTCTAAATCAAGTTCAGCAGCTGTGTGAGGGTCGAGCATGGCGGCGTGATAAATGTGCTCGCGCTTGCCAGTCAATGCCGCTTCAACCGTCAAAGCTTGCACATTGATATTGGTTTGCATCAAAGCAGCCAATTGTGGCGGTAATGCACCAATTTTGGTGGGCTGCAAACCGTTTTTATCGACTAATACCGGCACCTCTACACAACAATCCTGAGGCAAATTATCGATCAAACCATCATTGGGAACATTCCCGTAGATGACACGCGGCACACCAGTTTCCATACTGTGGATGATACCTGCACCATATTCGTGGCTGGGTTTGACACGTAAACGCCGCTTGGGGTCTTCCAATTTCTTGCGCAGCTTATGCCACTCGGCAATTTGATTTTCACAGCGCGTGATATATTCATCCAGTGGGATGTTAAATCGGTCAATGAGGTCTGCGCGATCATGCTTGATAAACCAGGGGACATATTCGCTAAAATGTTCGCTTGATTCAGTAACAAAATAACCTAAACGCGCTAACATTTCATATCGCACGCGGTTATGCTCCGGCACCCGATCATCTGCAATCACCTGTCGAATCAACGGGTAGAGGTCTTCACCATCGCGTTCAAATTTCAGGTAAAAAGCCATATGATTGATGCCAGCACATAAATAGTTGATTTCGTTGGGTGGCACTCTAATATCTAATGCCAATTCCAATGCTGTGCCCTGTACACTATGACATAACCCGACAGTATTGATTGAGGTCGCACGGTTGGCAGCCCAACAGAGCATCGCCATCGGGTTGACATAATTCAAATGAATCACATCAGGGCACAGCTCCTGCATATCACATGCAATGTCGAGCAAAACCGGAATCGTACGCAAGCCACGCATAATACCGCCAATCCCTAAAGTATCGGCAATCGTTTGACGTAAGCCGTATTTCTTAGGGATTTCAAAATCGGTGACTGTGCCGGGTTTATAACCAGCGATTTGATACATTGAAATGGCATAATCAGCCCCGTTAAGCGCAGCACGCCTATCCAATGTCGCTTCAATTGTCGGGTTGATTTCTAAGCGTTCAGCGATTTTATGCGCAACAATTTCGGTCGTAGCCAAACGCTCAGGATCAATATCGAACAAACTTATGGTTGAATCAGCTAATTCAGGGAAACTAAGGATGTCGCCTATTAAATTTTGGGCAAAGACAGTACTGCCTGCCCCAATAAAAGTGATTTTGGGCATGGTTATCTCCAATTTTTAGTCGAGTAATCTATCAACCTTTTCTACGTGAAAAATTTGCAAGATTTAGGGGATAAAAACCAGGTTGAGAATTATTTTAGTTTTCCAAGACTACAACATCCCCAAATCCCAATACTCCCTAACTACATCTTCGTTAATGCATTACTGCGCGCTGACGAAACGCTTGCATATCGATAACACGGTTTTGATGGCGTGATTCTTCGGCAGCGAAGGCCATGAGATGGCTTTCAAGGGAAGCACGCGCATTGGTGATGGCTGTGGTTTCACCATGCAATGCAGCGATAAAGCTGGCAACAATGCCATTATCCCCACCACCATGACCACTGCTGTCAGCAACTGGAATTTTAACGCGCCGCCGGGTATTGGTCAGATGATCATGAATCTCAATTTTACTTCTTTGGCTGTTAAATGTGCCGCGCAAGGTTGCTTTTGTACCGTCATAACGCATGGTGCGTCCTTCCTGATGTGAATGGCCTTGCATGATAAGGACAACGGTCGTGTTATCGCTAAATTGCATATTGACAGTTTGATTATCGACGACATTATTATCGCTGTAGTAAACACAACGGCCGTATCTCCCATTCTGCAACGCCGCCAATCTCCCTTCCAACCTCAAATCCGTTGTAACCGCATTCACTGGCCAACCCGAATTGTCCATATTCAAATACAAACGGCGTGCATCAAACGCACAATCATCAGCTGCTAGACAGCCATCAGTACAGCGCTCTGCTGCACCAGCCGGTGCATTTTCAGGCTGGAAATGGCGCAGCGAACCAAAGGATTGCAGCCGTTTTACTGTAGCATTGCCCACACCCAAATTCCAATATAAGATGTCGAGATCATGACAACATTTTTGCAAAATCATCGGGCTGGCGAGTGATTCATTACGCCAATTACCACGCACAAAGCTGTGAGCCATATGCCAATAGGCGATGTTTTCGCGGTGCTCGACACTGACAATGTCACCTAATTCACCCGCTTGTAAAATGGCATGCAGGGTTGTGAAGAAAGGTGTATAACGTAAGACATGACAAATTTGGAGAAAACGGCCGTATTTCTCCGCCACCTCAACCAATTCCACTGTTTCAGCCAGTGTGTTCGCCATTGGCTTTTCGAGCAGCATATCGTACCCCACCGCCAAAGCTGCCATACCAGACGCATAATGCATCTGATCCATTGTGCAGTTAAAGACAACGTCAGCCATTTGTGGCCGGGCGACCACATCTTCCCACGAAACAAATTGGCGTTCGCGTGGAATATTATGAGCGGCAGCAAACCGTATACGCCGCACATCATCCGGCTCAGCAACTGCTACAAATTTCAATGCATCTGGATGGTTTAATGCATAGGGCGCGTATGCTTCTGCACCCCGCAAACCGGCTCCGAATAAAACGGCCGTTATTGGTTTCTGCATCTATTCCTCCGACAAAACCTGCCACAACTGATCGAATCAAGAGCGACACTAACTAATACTGGATCTCTTCAATAACCATTTCAATCAAGGTTTGGACAAGTATAGCATCAGGCAACTCGCCTTCGATAACTAAGTCACCATTCATGTACGCGGTGGCGGCATCTTTGTCACCAGCAAATACCTGAGCTGCTTCCGCAGCCGCCATTTTCAAGACAAACTGCACATTATCAACCATACCTTCATGCAGACTGAAATGGCCATCTTGCACGGTTATCACATAGGTTCCAAGTCCATCTAGCACAAACATCAAACGCCGGTTCCAATCTTCAACTTCGTCTTGTAAATCCTCGACCTCATTGCCCAACTGACAGAATAGGTCAAGAAATGCAGGGATGTCACTGACCTCAAATTCGCCCTCTTCGATTTTTGTGCTCAACCTTTCTTTTAGTTCTGCTTTCATGGCTTTCTCCTTCAAAAAGAGTAGGTCACGTTTGTTAGGCTTCAATTGTTTATTCGGGAAATAGTTATGTAGGCCGATTTGCAAAATCGCTCGACATTTGTTACCCGATTATTTTCTTAATCTACAACAAACTTGACCTACGACAAATGTTTATGCACGGGCTAATTTTCTTTACCAGATAATTTTATCCTGGAAGAGAAAAAAAACGACTGCTGGCAAATATCAAAAAAAGTAACTAAAATCAGCTTCGAGGAAGCATACAAACCTGTTATGGGAAAAAATTATGGCACGAGTCGAACTAAACACCCCCGCCCCAGAATTTAAACTGATCGATTATACCGGTCAGCAAATATCATTATCGGCATACAAAGGCAAACAACCGATCCTCTTGGTCTTCAATCGCGGTTTTTTTTGACCTTTCTGCCGTGCGCATATGGCGCAGTTGCGCCAAGATTTTGACCAATTTGTAGCTAAAGATACGGCCGTACTTGTCATCGGTCCTGATGATGAAAATCAGTTCAAAGAATATTTCACCAAACACAACTTACCTTTCATCGGCATTCCTGACCCCAAACACAGCATCTTAAAACTCTATGGGCAGCAGGTAAAAATCTTCAAATTCGGCCGTATGCCCGCCCAACTACTCATTGATAAAGAAGGTATCGTCCGTTTTGTGCATTACGGCCACAATATGCAGGACATCCCCCAAACAGAGGAAATGCTGGCCTTAATCGATCAGTTGTAATATCAAACGACCTCATCCATTATTTTCCTCAGCCGCTGCATCTGTTGCCCAAAAACAACAATATTGGTAAGCTCCTGCGCGAAGGTAAAAGTTAAACTATTCGTGGCCGGTCTCCTGACCGTGCCACAACCGGACTCGGTCGGGAGACTGGCCTTGAGCCAACGTAGTTACAAATTAAAGAAGAAATTTATGTCCCTCACGACACGCGAATCCCCTAAAGGCAAGCGGGTAGCATTATTTGTCACCTGCATGGTAGATGCCCTTTATCCACAAACCGGTCTAGCCAGCGTCGCCATCCTGCGCAAACTAGGCGTTGATGTCTATTTTCCCATGGATCAGACCTGCTGCGGGCAGCCAGGTTTTAACGCTGGTTATCGCCAAGAAGCATGCACAGTGGCCAGCCAAGCCTTACGCGCCTTCAAAAAGGCCGATGTGATTGTGACCCCGTCCGGTTCGTGTGCGGCGATGATTCGCCATGAATACCCACAACTTTTTGCAGATGATCCGGTATTAAAGCCCCAAGCTGACCGCATGGCCGCCAACACATGGGAGCTGACCGAATTTATTGTCGAGGGCCTCGGCGTTTCCGACTTAGACATACAGCTGCCTCAACCACAAACTTTCGCCTTCCACGATTCGTGTCACGGTTTACGCTTGTTAGGATTAGGAGACGCTGCACGCACATTGATCAACAATGTAAACAATGCAAGCGTCGTGGATTTAAATGAAAATGATGTGTGTTGTGGCTTTGGCGGTTTATTTGCGGTCAAAATGGCAGCGGTGAGCAGCGCAATGCTGCAGCGCAAAATCGACAATATCAACGCCTGTACGGCCGCAACGATTTTGGTGGGTGATGTAAGCTGTCTGGCACATATGAATGCTGGTCTACAAAAACAAGGTAAGCCGCCACGCGTGCGACATATCGCAGAAGTGTTGGCTGAAGGGATTGGGGAATAACATGCAAAATAAATCCAATCAATTCATTCCCGCTGCTGAAATTGCGATCAATGATACAAATTTACACACGGCCGTTTCCTTCGCCACCGGCTCTGCGTTCAACAAACGCCAGGCTGCAATGTATGCTTACGGCAACGTGCATGGTGAAGCGCTGCGCCAACAAGCTGCGGCCGTCAAACGACGCACCTTACAAAACTTACCCGACCTGCTCGAACAAGCTGAAGCCAATATGCAGGCCAACGGTATCACCGTTTTGTGGGCAGCCGATGCTGAAGAAGCCAACCAACATGTACTCAGCATAACTCGTAAACATCAAACCAAACTGATCGCCAAAGCCAAAAGCATGCTCAGCGAAGAAATTGGTCTAAATCACGCGCTTGAAGCGGCTGACCTTGAAGTCATCGAAACTGATCTGGGCGAATATATTGTGCAGCTCAGCGGTGACACCCCCAGCCACATCATAGCGCCCATTATCCACAAATCCAAGGATAGCGTGCGCGATACGCTAATGGATAAGGCTGATATGCCAGCCACCGATGATGCCGCCGAGATGACCCACTTTGCACGCGGCATTTTGCGAGAAAAATTCTTGCAGGCAGATATGGGCATCACCGGCGGTAACTTTATCATCGCTGAAACGGGCACGATCGGGCTGGTGATGAATGAAGGCAACGGCCGTATGGTCACCAGTTTACCTAAAGTGCATGTCGCCTTAATCGGTATCGAAAAAATCGCCGCTACTGTCGAAGATTATGCGACATTGACACAGTTATTGCCACGCAGCGGCACTGGCCAAACATTAACCGTCTACACAAATATGATTAACGGTCCGCGCAAACCGGATGAAGTCGATGGGCCTGATTTTGTCTATGTGATTTTGGTCGATAACGGTCGTTCGCGCATTTACGCCAGTGACTATGCTGAAGCATTGGCTTGTTTACGCTGTGGCGCTTGTTTGAATGCTTGTCCCGTCTATCATGCCACCGGTGGCCATGCATATGGCTGGGTCTACTCCGGTCCCATTGGTGCAGTAATCACACCCTTACTGACCGGCCTTGAAAATGCAACCCCCTTGCCTTACGCGAGCAGTTTATGCGGCATGTGTAAACAGGTTTGTCCAGTAGACATCGACCTACCGCGTATGTTACTCGATTTGCGCCATGACCTGGTTGAACAAGGGCTAACCGACCGTATTTGGAATTGGGGGATGCGTGGCTGGGCGCTGACAATGAAATCAACAAAATTATACGGCGCAGGGTTAAAAATGGCTGCCTGGGGTGCGCCCAAAATGCCCGGCAACAGTTTGCCCGGCCCACTGAGCGGTTGGACAGATTCACGCACAATGCCTGAATTCAGCCCGAAATCATTCCGGCAGCTATGGCAGGAGCAGGAGGAATCATGAATAAAGACCCACAAATGAACACGGATTCTTCCTCTAGTCGCACGCAGATTCTGCAAAGGTTACGAGCGGCGCAACGGCCGTTTCCCGACGCCCCACCGCCCCCCACAGAGTACCTCCCTGTTGTGCCGCGTATCAATTCGGACCAGGATAGTCT
Organism: Anaerolineales bacterium; assembly: GCA_020432765.1. Classification (GTDB taxonomy): domain Bacteria; phylum Chloroflexota; class Anaerolineae; order Promineifilales; family Promineifilaceae; genus JAACFF01. The sequence goes on from JAGRDI010000100.1 coordinate 19,587, forward strand.
CACAGCTCAATTTATAGCTGCCGCGGAACAGCTTAACTGTGTTGTACATAAACCGGCCACGGAAAGAGAAGGTATGGCTGTTTTGTTAGAGCTGCTGGGGAAGGATACGGCCGTATCTTGTTGGCAGCCAGACCTTATTCCTATGCCCGGCTTAGCCACGGCACTTACAGACAACGGCATTAAAATAACAGAACCTCGCGACGCGAATACACGTGTCGGCATCACAGGCTCATCAGCAGGGTTGGCGGCAACTGGCAGCCTGATTTTAGCCACTGGTCCAGGTCAAATACGCAGCACCTCGCTGCTGCCACCGCTGCATATTGCCATTATCCGCTGTAATCAAATCATCTCCGATCTCGAGAGTTGGTTTGCCCGGCATAAAGAGACCAGTTTAGACAACCTGCGCCAGGCAAGTAACATCGTTGTTATTTCCGGACCCAGCCGCACCGCCGACATCGCTCTGCAAATGGTCATGGGCATGCATGGGCCACGTGTGCTGCATATAATTTTGTTACCATAGCTGCCATCAAATATCTTTTGATGATTGCTCATGGCCATGTCTCACTTCGGCGCATTTAGTGCAAGCTTTGACTGTGCCGTAATTTCATCACGGATAACATTTTTGAATGTACTTAGGGTTTACAGATTTATTTTTATCATAACTAGACAGGTCATTCCTGCGGAGGCAGGAATCCATGCATCTGGATACCCGCCTTCGCGGGTATGACAGTCGAGAGACACCTGAATAGTTACTTTTTATCAAAGATTATTTGTAAACGAATCCTTAGTTTTCAAACACGGCCGTTCCACCCGGCTGCCTGCTCACCTTCACCAGCCTGCATAAAATGATCAGCAATTACAGGTGCAAACTGGGGTAACTGGGATGATGGGCAGGTTGTGATCCACCAATAAGCACATTGCGTGTGGTAAGCACGTGCTAACTCAACATCAAGCAAGTTGTAAGCTGCCTGCCGCCAAAAATCGTAACGGAAAAGGTACTCTTGCACTCCCATAAACGTCATGGTGGGGCTGCGCAAAATAATACCTCGCGTTTCTAGTTCATCTAATATAGCTTGTATCGTAAGCGCATCGATTTCAATTTGATCCGCTGCACCTAGCTGCGCCACGGCCGTAGCGCCAAATAAACGCCCCATTACCGATGCGCGTTTTAATACAATTTGTGCCTGAGACGATAATTGTAGAATTTGCATGCGCAGTAAATCTTCAAAGCGTACAGGCAAGCGCAAACTGTTAAGTTGTCCCATATGCACACTGTCTACAATGGGCGTCCCTTCGATTACGTTTTTGCTCCTCAAAAAGCACACCATTTCTTTGATTGCAAATGGCGAACCAGCAGCGATTGAGACTATTATGTCAACTAGCCGCATTGGCAATTGGTTAACTGAGTTTAAGACAGTATTGACAAGATGGCGTGAATCAATAGCAGATAGCGGGTGTAATTCAACTTTTTGATAAGCTGAGAATGGATCATGGCTCCATGCGAACCAAGACGGCCGTTTCTGTTCAAATTCAGGCAAAGCGGAGGCAACAAGCAACAGTGGTAATGTCTGTGAAGCGGCGACAAGCCGTTCGATGAAGTCCAAATCTTCATTTGTGGCAAAGTCGATATCTTCGAGCAGCAAAACGATTAATGTACCTTTGTCGGCAACGGCCGTTAACAAACACAAAAAACCTTGTACTGCTTGTTTGAGCAACCAATCCTGTGTGTCAAGATGTTTGTACAATTGCAATTCAGGCGCAAAATCAAAGCCCACCAGATGCGCAATGGACCACGCATATTGATAAGCCAAAGCCGTTTCAAGACCAGCTTTCATAAATTCTTTATGCAATTTAACAACCAGAGTCTGTCCAGCGGCTGCCTCATGATAACGCACATGCAAGTTAAAATAACTCTCTAACACATTACGCAAAAATGCATACGGCCGTAGTATATGCTGCCTAAAACCATGACCGCAGATAAGCCGAATGGGAGCCGGAAAAATCGACAGCCAGTTTCCAAATTCGGCCAATATTTTACTCTTGCCGATACCCTCAACGCCAATCAAAACAATCGCTTGGCCAGAATGCGTATCCATAACGTATTGCAATCCATTTTGCAATTGCTCAAATTCTTGTAAATGGCCAACCATACGCACAGGAATGCCATCTTCATCAGCATATTTTGTGATGCAGAGTAACTTTTCCTGTACATCAACCACCAACCATGCAGATGAGACCGGCTCTACTATAAAATGTGCGCCTACTAATTTATGCATCTCGGCAGAAATGAGGACGCCGCCATGTGGCGCAGCCGCCTCGAGTGACTCTGCAATGGAAACGGTTTCGCCAACGGCCGTATAATTGTCATTAACTCCCATAGAGCCGACAAATGCCGAGCCACTATGAATGCCAATTCGCATTTGTACACCCACACCATCTGGAAACAGATTTTGCGCTACGGTTCGGTTTTCTGGGCGGTTAAACCAGTCCAAAATCATTTGAATTTCCAAAGCCGCCAGAACGGCACATTTAGGATCATCAGCATGTGGCTGTGGCACACCAAAATAGGCAATGATATTGTCGCCCACATGCTTATCAATGCGCCCGCCCCAGGCGATAATCACCCCATCGAGATGTTCCCACAAAACATTCATCGCATTACCGACATGTTCCGCATCCATTTTTTCTGAAATCGCCGTAAAGCCGACCACATCGGCAACAAGCACTGTTATCTGCTGTGCGTTTTCGGTTGTGGCTGAATGGATGTTGGTTTGGGTATTGGATAACTGCTGGCGTAAAGCCCATACGGCCGTTTCCACCACATCATCTCCCAACAGCGGGCGGCGTGACTCCAATGATGCGATTGCTTGAACTAATGTACTACGCTCAGACAAACCAATCTCCCAAAAATGCAAAACCAAGCAGCGATTATAACCCACCTTCTCAGTTTTTTCTTTTTTTCCCGGATTATCCCACGGTTTTTCAGTAGCCGGCAATTCCCACACTGTAGCCGCGAAATCCCTTTCGCGTTCTAGAGTGAGTAAGCATGCGTGATTTGGAAATCACGGCTACAAAGTGGACCATTGAAAAACCCTGCGGATTATCCGAATTTAGGTCATTATTAAACCAATCTATAACCTAAAAATATTTTTCACAACACATTACGGTAACCGGGTTATGCTGAGGAAAACGAAGCATCCCAACACTCTAAATAATCAAGATTGCTGAGATTCTTCACAACGCTCCGCACCATTTAGAATGAGACGTAAAACTTAACTTCATAGTGGCAACCTGGGGTAATTAGCGAAAATTCGTGTAAAATCGTTGCAAAATATTCCGAAATCAAGAATCTGTAAAGGTAGTGTTGTACACTCCATGGTCAAAAGTAGACCATATAAACGCCTGAATTTGCAATCGTTCCAACTTCCCAATATACTGCCAAATCTATGAAATTAAAGAAGCTTACACTACAAGGATACAAAACCTTTGCCACCAAAACCGAATTTCTCTTCGATGAGGGTATTACCTCTATTGTTGGTCCCAACGGCAGCGGCAAAAGTAATATTGCCGATGCCCTGCGCTGGGTTTTAGGCGAACAAAGTTATGGCACATTACGCGGCAAGCGTACGGTCGATATGATTTTTGCCGGCAGCCAAACCCGCCCACGAGCCGGCATGGCACAAGCAACACTCATTTTCGATAATGCTGATGGCTGGCTGCCCATTGACTACACTGAGGTCGCAATTACGCGGCGTGCTTATCGCACTGGCGAAAACGAATATATCCTTAATGGACAAAGGGTGCGGCTGAAAGATGTGCTCGACCTGTTGGCGACGAGCGGCTTAGCGCAGCGCACCTACACGATTATCGGACAAGGGCTTATCGATCAGGCGCTCTCGTTACGCGCTGAAGAACGACGCGCTTTGTTTGAAGAAGCGGCCGGTATTAACCATTACAAAGCGCGGCGTGCCGAAACCCTGCGCCGTCTCAAAGAAACCCAGCATAATCTCGAACGTGTCCACGACATCCTGGGCGAAATTCGCCCACGTTTGGCATCACTCAAAAGGCAAGCAACACGCGCACGTAATTTTGAACAAATCCAACAAGATTTACACCATTTGTTACGCATTTGGTATGGTTTCAAATGGGAAAAGGCAAAAGAAGAATTACGGTTAGCACGCGAAACGGCCGTTGCCGCCGAAAAGTCCTGGTCAGCCGGTCGCACTGCACTGCTTGTACAACAACAAAATATCGACGATTTACAGCGCGACATCAACCGCACACAGCAGCGCCTCACAACCACGCAAGATGAAAGGGATGAGGTGCGCAAACAACTTGAAAATCTGCGCCGCGAAGCGGCCATCCAACAAGAACGTCAAAAAGCATTAAAACGCCAACTAGAAGAATTAGCCGAAGAATTAACTTTGCTGGCAGACCAACGTGAAGCCGCCGCTGCCGACTTAGCCACAGCCACGGCCGAATTAAATACAGCGCAAGTTACTTTGCAAGATAATCAAACTGCCCTGGCGCAGTTCAATATCACTTTCCAGGCGCAGCAAACTGAAATCAATCGCTGGCAAAAAACATTAAAAACAACCCAAATTCAACAGTGGGACAGCCAAAATAAATTGGCGCAAACCGAAGGGCAGTTAAGCCAACTGCGCGAACGTTTGCAGGAATATGACACTGCTGAGCAGCAAGGCGATAATGACGATATTATCAGCCTGCAAAAAACAGTCGCTGCCCAAACGGCCGTTATCGAATCCGCCCAGACCAAAGCCAAAGAACTGCGCCAACAACGTGAGAGCTTACAAACAGAGCGCCAGGAACAAATCCGCGTCCTCAAAAAACTGCGCCAAAACATCCGCGACATGGAGCGTCAACTCAATAAACAACGCAGCCAGGTTGCCCGCTTCGAAACCCGTGTCGAAATGCTTGATCAACAACGCCAAAAAGAAGTGAGCATCCCTGCCAACATCACCATCAGCGGCCAACTCGCCGGGTTGATCACAATTCCGGAAATTCACAAAAAGGCGCTGGAAGCCGCACTGGCTGAACGCCTGGCCGCCTTTGTGGTTGCAAACAAGGATGATTTCTGGCAGCTTATCGAAGACAATCCCAAACGCGCCGTGGCTGTGATTGCACAAACGGATTTGCGGCCACAAGCACAACCAACATTTGAGGAAACGGCCGTTTATGGTTGGGCTGCAGAGTTAGTCAGCAATAAGGCAGAAAATCAAGCAGTTGTCGACGTATTGTTGGGGCATATTTTATTGGTGAAGGATCATAAAACTGCCTATAACCTCGCCACAAAACTGCCACCCGGCACGGTTGCAGCAGCGTCTGATGGCTTTTTGGTACATGCGACAGGGTTAGTAGAAACGGCCGTTGCGGGAGCCAAAAGCGGTATCCTCGATAAAGAAGCTAATTGGCGCATGGCGGTAGATGAATTGGCACAGGCACAAGCCGAATACAAAGCCGCCGAGCAGCAAACAAACGCGCAGCAAACCGAAACCCAAACCATCCAAAATCAGGTCGATACCTGGCAGCAAGAAGAACGTCGTCTGGTAAATTTAGAAAACGAACTCCAGCAGCGGGTTGGCAATGCCCAACGTCTACTGGATCGTGCACAGCAGCAGCAGACCTTCATCCAACGCCAGGCCGAAAGTCAAACACGCACAATCGCCAGTTTGCGCACCCGTATTGCGGAATTGGAAGCCAACATTAAACGTGAACGTGAAACGGCCGTACGGCTAGAATCATCCGTCGCCCAGGCCCAAACCAACCTGGCCGCTCTGCCGGTGGCTGAATCCCAACAACAACATGACAATTTACAACAAAACCACGCGACCGCCCAAACCATCGTCGCGGGCCGGCAAGCCGTCGTCGACAGCCGTCGCGCCACGCTGCGCCAGGTGGAAGGACAAATCGAGCGGCTGACAAACCGGCAAGCCACACTCACCCAACAATACGCCCAACTTAAGGCAACTGACGATAGCAGCACCATACAGCATTTACAAGCGAAATTAGAGCGCCTGGAAATGGAGATTAAACCGCTGCAAACACGTCTGTTGGGGAATCGGGACGATCTGATGGGGCGACAAGAACAAACAGCCGTGCAGCAGCGCCACGCCCACGAACTCGAAAACCAATACACCCAAACCAAAATTAAACTCACCCAACGCGAAAATCAAGTTGAAGGGCTGCAAGAGCGCATCAAAGCTGATCTCGGCATCGTTGCGCTGCGCTTTGATGAAGATCAAACCGGTGCCCACCCACTGCCCATCAGCGAAGTCGTTGAAAATCTACCGCAAGTAGACAGTTTACCTGCCGACATCGAAAGCACCATCCAACAATATCGCGGCCAACTACAACGCATGGGCGCTATCAACCCCGATGCCCCCACCGAATATATCGAAACCGAGGAACGTTTCGACTTCCTCACTGAACAAATCGAGGATTTAACCAATACCGACTCACAACTGCGCGAAATCATTGCCGAATTAGACACGTTAACCTCCAAAGCGTTTGCCTCTACTGTAGACCAGGTTAACGTCATCTTCGGTGAAACTTTCACACAGCTATTTGGGGGTGGTTCGGCGCGGCTCATGCTTACCGACCCCGATGACCTGACTGTCAGCGGCGTCGATATTATTGCACGCTTACCCGGCCGGCGTGAACAAGGTTTAGCCTTGCTCTCCGGTGGCGAACGTTCACTGACCGCCTCAGCCTTAATCTTCTCGCTGCTCAAGGTCTCACCTACCCCCTTCTGTGTCATGGATGAGGTTGATGCTGCTCTCGATGAAGCCAATATCAACCGCTTCCGCGATTTGCTGCGTGAACTCAGCCTCAAAACTCAATTTGTCGTCATCACTCATAACCGTGGCACAGTACAGGCGGCCGACACCATTTACGGCATCAGTATGCAGCCCGACAGTACCAGCCAGGTCATCTCGATCAAACCCGAGGAATATATCCATCAATCCATGCTGTAGAAAAGATTAGATTTGACGAATCTTCGAAGATTCGTCAAATCTTCGAGACACCACTTCAATTCTGTCGGTGTCTATAAAATCCCTTGATGGTATAATTCTTTAAAGCTTAACAGATGTAATTTGACTGTCATACTCGCGCAGGCGGGTATCCATAAAATAACACCATGAGGAGAAAACATGCGTACCCCATTTATTGCAGGCAATTGGAAAATGAACAAAACGGCCGACGAAGCAGTCGCTTTTGTGAATCAAGTTAAAGATGCACTGAATGCTATCGAGGGCGTGGACATCGCTTTTTGTCCCCCGTTTATGGCCATCCCGGCAATGGCCGCAGCGTTAAAAGGCACAAAAGTCGGTGTTGGTGCTCAAAATATGTATTTTGAGGCCAGCGGTGCTTACACCGGCGAAGTCGCCGCCAATATGCTCACCCCCTTCTGTAAATATGTAATCATTGGACATTCGGAACGCCGTCAATATTTCGGCGAGACGGATGAAACTGTCAATAAAAAAATTAATGCTGCGCTGGCCAGTGGACTGATTCCCATTGTCTGCTGCGGCGAAAGTTTGCAACAAAACCAGGCGGGCGTCACCCATGATTTCGTCAGCGGACAGATTCGTAATGGCTTTGCCGGCATCAGTGCCGAGGAAGCTGCCGGCATTGTGGTGGCCTACGAACCGATATGGGCAATTGGCACCGGGCTAACAGCAACGGCCGAACAAGCTCAAGCGATCATTGGCGGCACCGTACGCGCTACATTGACCGAACTTTACGGCGACGAAACCGCGCAACAAATCCGCATCCAATACGGTGGCAGTGTCAAACCGAGCAACGTCGCCGAAATTATGGCCCAACCCGACATCGACGGTGCTCTGGTTGGCGGTGCCTCGCTGAAACCTGATTTTGTCGAACTGGTTAAAAATTCCGTCTAAGCTTTTAACTGACGAAGGACAAAGGACGGAGGACGGAAAATCGGTCGCCCGTCCTCCGTCAAAATAACAAAGTGTCCTCCACATGAACGCAAGCCTCACACCTTTCATCTGGATTGCCATTGCCTTTCCGGTTTTGCTGTTGATGCAGCGCTGGATCAACACGCATTTGCACGGCATCAGCCTTTTGCTGACCGG
>JAGRDI010000101.1:0-2763 GCA_020432765.1 Anaerolineales bacterium
TATTGGATACTTCTCTAATTACCCTGCACCCTTAGTAATCATCTAAAAATAACTTCCCGTTTTGGCTTGTAGTAACCGCTTTAGCGGTCTGGACGGCTAAAGCCCCCACTACGAACTCATTTATGGACAGTTACTTAAAGACGTAACCGCTGCCAGCGTGTATACCATTTCCAATTGCTGGTATCGCGTGTGCCAGGGGACATGATCTGGCTTGCACGCTGGCTTTGTTGGTGCGCAGCCAACGTAGCCAAAATTGCGGCTTCCATTCCGTGTGGTGCTCCACGTGCACTCATGCTGAAACGTTCTTCTACAAATTTAATATCGAACTGTCCTGACATAAAACGATGGCTGTCCATCATATGTTGATGGAAGGGAATATTGGTTTTCACTCCTGTAATTCGATACTCTTCCAGTGCCCGCCGCATACGTAACACAGCCTCAGCACGCGTTTCACCATAACAAATCAATTTGCTGATCATTGGATCGTAATAGGGCGTGATTTCATACCCTGGAAAAACACCTGTATCCACACGTACGCCAGGCCCGGTTGGCAGTTGACTGGTCGTAATTTTGCCCGTGGCAGGCATATAGTTGTTGTAGGGGTCTTCTGCATTAATACGGCATTCAATCGCCCAGCCTTGGATGCGGACATCCTCTTGGCTGATGCGTAAACGTCGTCCACGAGCAATGCGTAACTGCTCCTGCACAATGTCAATGCCCGTGACTAATTCGGTGACAGGGTGCTCAACCTGTAAACGCGTGTTCATCTCCAAGAAATAAAAGTTCTTGTCTTTATCCATCAAAAATTCGATGGTACCAGCATTAACATAATCGACAGCCTTCGCTGCTGCCACCGCAACTTCACCGATTTGACGGCGCAAGTCTGCATCTACGACAAAAGATGGTGCTTCTTCGATCAGTTTTTGATGGCGACGCTGCAAAGAACATTCACGCTCGCCCAAATAAAGCACAGTGCCATGCGCATCTGCCAGTAATTGAATTTCAATATGGCGGCCCTCGGTGATCATCTTTTCTAAGTAAACGGTATCGTTGCCGAATGCAGCCATTGCTTCACGTTTGGCACTGGCAATCGCATCCAGCAGGTTTTCTGGTTTGTAAACGGGACGCATACCTTTGCCCCCACCACCAGCCGATGCTTTAACTAACACCGGGTAACCCATTTTAGCAGCGGCTGCTTGTAGTTTTTCTTCGGCTAGTCCAGGTAATGTGCCGGGCACAAGCGGCACGCCGGCAGCTTGGACGGTTGCGCGGGCTGTGAGCTTATCGCCCATCACATCGATGGCATCAGCGGGTGGGCCGATAAAGATAAGGTCGGCGTCATAACAAGCACGCGCAAATTCGGCGCGTTCAGACAAAAAACCGTAACCTGGATGAATAGCTTGCGCGCCGCTGCGATGGGCAATATCTATGATTTTGTCTATTACAAGGTAGCTGTCTTTGGCTGCGGGCGGCCCGATGTTATAAGCTTCGTTGGCAAAACGCACATGTGGCGCGTTGCGGTCTGCATCAGAGAACACTGCCACTGTGGAAAGGCCTAATTCGTGACAGGCACGCAGGATTCGCATAGCGATTTCACCGCGATTGGCAATGAGTACTTTATCAAAATTCCGGGTGTGTAATTCTCGAACTGTCATCAGTTATACTTGCCTATAGTGGGATATTGCCATGTTTTTTGGGTGGATTTTGGTCGCGTTTGTTCTGCAGCATATTGAGTGCATTGATGAGGCGTGGACGGGTTTGACTGGGTTCGATCACATCATCGATATAGCCGCGTTGGGCGGCGATGAATGGATTGGCGAAATGTTCACGATATTCTTCGACTAACTCTGTTCGGCGTGCTTCGGGGTCTTCAGCTTCTGCTATTTCACGGCGATAGATAATGTTGACAGCACCTTCTGGCCCCATCACAGCGATTTCGGCGTTAGGCCAGGCCAGGTTTAGGTCGGCGCGAATATGTTTGCTGTTCATAACGCAGTAAGCGCCACCATATGCTTTGCGAGTGACGACGGTGATTTTGGGTACAGTAGCTTCACAGAATGCATATAGCAGCTTGGCTCCTTTACGGATAATGCCACCATGTTCTTGGTCAAGGCCGGGCAGAAAACCAGGCACATCTTCGAAGACGATCAAAGGCAAATTGAAGGCATCACAAAAACGCACAAAACGAGCAGCTTTTTCGCTGGCGTCAATGTCTAGCACCCCAGCCAAAACCATCGGTTGGTTGGCAATGATGCCGACACTATGTCCGCCTAAATGTGCAAACCCAACGACGATATTTTCGGCGAAATGCTCTTGGGTTTCATAAAAGGTACCATCATCAAATATGAGGTGAATGACGTCTTTGATGTCGTATGGTCGATTAGGATTATCGGGAACGAGGTTATCTAGTGCTTTTTCGGCACGCAGACTGTCATCATCGGTTGGTTTGTAGGGCGGGTCTTCCATATTATTGGAGGGTAAATAGCTAAAAAGTTCGCGAATGAGGTAGAGACAATCTGCTTCGGACTCAGCGGCCATATGGGCAACGCCGCTTTTGGTGTTATGGGTCATGGCGCCGCCTAATTCTTCGAAGGTGACTTCTTCGCCGGTAACGGTTTTGACGACTTCTGGGCCTGTGATGAACATGTGACTGGTATTTTTGACCATAAAAATGAAGTCGGTAAGTGCTGGTGAGTACACGGCACCACCTGCACAGGGGCCCATGATGGCGCTGATTTGGGGTACGACGCCAGAAGCGAGGGT
>JAGRDI010000101.1:2771-4730 GCA_020432765.1 Anaerolineales bacterium
TTGCGCAGGAAGATGTCGGCATACCCGCCCAGGCTGACAACGCCTTCTTGAATACGTGCGCCGCCGGAATCGTTGATGCCAATGACGGGTGCGCCGTTGCGGATGGCCATATCCATGACTTTGCACACTTTTTCAGCATGCACTCCGCTGAGACTCCCGCCAAAGACAGTAAAGTCCTGGCTGAAGACGTAGACGAGACGGCCGTTTATGGTTCCCCATCCGGTGACAACACTATCGCCAGGAATACGCTGTTTGTCCATGTCAAAATTATGTTCACGATGTGTGGAAAAGGCGTCTAACTCACGAAATGTGCCTTTGTCGAGCAGCAGTTCAATACGTTCATGAGCGGTCATCTTGCCTTTGTCACGCTGTTTGGCAATACGTTCTTCGCCGCCCCCGGCCTTTGAGATTTGTCTAAGTTTATGAAGTTTCTCGATTTTGGGATTCATTCTCGTTTAGGAAATCTCCTCTTTAGATAAACCGCGTAAAGTGTTTGAAGTTCAAAAGCGATGGTAATCCGCAGTTTACGAGTAATTTACAAAATCAGCTCCTGATTTTTGTTCAGAAAGTTTTGTGAATTACATAAATTTGCTCCGCATTATAGGTCGGTTTAGCGCCCAATACGCAAACATAATTATAAGTAGATAGAAGGTGACTATGCCAATCCAACTTAGGCCGCTGCTGGGAATTTGGACAAAGAAAGCACGCAGTATTATCTCGTAAACAGCATAGCAACTGAGTGTTAAAGGGATGGCCCAGCGAGTAAACGGCCGTTTCAACCACAGTGCAATGGTCAAACCCCCAAATAATAGTGCCCAAATCAGTGCGGCGATCAGACGTAAGCGTGGGTCTGGTCTTATGTCCAGGCTTATCAAATAGGGTGATTGTTGATAAAGTGCAATCACACGGCCACTATTCCACACTCCTAAGCCAAAAACCCCCAACAGTGTGATAGTTACGGAATACGGCCGTTTTGGACTGGACGTTTTCTTCATTACAGGGAATTATAGAGGGCATGTGGTAAGTTTAGCAAACAGGAATTTTTTTTGGTGATAAAGTGATATGCTGGCAAGGTTATCAAGTGGCAAAGTCGTGCAGTCCAATCCTTCTTAACCCTGCTACTCTGCAACTCTAAACAAGAGGTAATATTATGAGTCAACAACCAACCAATTGGGATCAAGAATGGGCAGGCTTGGAACCGAAACAATCTCGTGGCCCCAATTGTGGTATCTGGGCGCTGTTGCTGCTGTTTTTTTTATTGATCGTTTGTGGTATAGGTGGCTGGTTGGCCTGGCAGCAGGTAGACGGTTGGCTCAATTCTGGTGGGGGCGGACTATTGCCGACACCTGAACCGTTAAGTGGGACTGAAACGGCCGTTCCCGACGAACCTCAAACACCACTTCCCTTTGCTGCCACAGTTACCTTGCCGTCAGATGTGCAAAGTAGCAGCAATGTAGCGCCGCGATTCTTGGCGATTGTACCCACGATTGATGGCGCTTTAACCGAATGGGATGAAACGTCAAGTGTAACTTCCCCTTATCTTGTGTATACTGCTGCGAGTTGGGATGGCAGTGATGATATTGGGGCTGAATGGAATTTGGGCTGGGATAGTGATAATTTGTATGTCGCGGCCACCGTCACGGATGACATCCACGTACAAACCCAAACCGGCCCGACGATTTTCCGCGGCGACAGCCTCAGTTTGCAGTTTGATACCGATCGTGATGGTGATTTTGGGCCGAGGCTGAGTGACGATGATTACCAAATTGATTTGTCGCCGGGTAATTTTGGGGATGTACCAGCTTCGGTTGTACGCTATCGGGGTAGAGCCAGCGGTGATATTCCAGAAATGCCTGGGCATGGGATTGTGCTGGCCGCCCAACAAACAGACAGCGGGTACACGCTTGAAGCCGCCATTCCCTGGAATGATCTAGCCCTTTCGCCTGAGGCGGGATTGAC
>JAGRDI010000101.1:4809-14993 GCA_020432765.1 Anaerolineales bacterium
CGCGCAGGTTTGGCGATCCAACAACTTGGGGGACGTTAACGCTGGAGTAAAGTCATAAAAGATCACATAATCGTTTGCGAGTTTAATATGTTATACTTAAAAGTAGAAACTACAAACCAAGGGAAACAAGATGGAAACCACAATTGAAAGCATTGATCTTATTGCCACTAACCCTCATGTTCGAGGGGGACGGCCGTTTATTGCGGGCACATCCATTGAAATCGCGGTCATCGCTATCGCTAAAATCGCAGGTGGGCAAGAGCCGGAAGAGATCGCCACCGATTACGAACTTTCCTTATCTCAGGTTTATGCTGCCCTTGCCTATTACTATGACCACAAATCTGCTGTAGACGAAACTATTCAGGAGCGTCGCCAGTTAGCTCAACGCTTGAAGGATATTCGTCTTGGCAGCCGTCATACGCCTCTATTTGGATGAGAACCTTAGTCCCAAGATAGCCAAACAACTTCAATTACGTGGTATTGATGCGGTTAGTGTGCGGGACATTGGTTTCTTGGGAGACGATGATCACAATCATTTAGCACGGGCAACCCAGCAGGATCGTGTTTTGGTAACAGCCGATGTCGATTTCTTGCAGCTAGCGGCGGATGTTCACTATCATGCTGGTATTGTTTTTGGCATACAACAAGAAAATACCATTGGTGATTGGGTCAAAGCACTTGAGGTCCTTTGTTTTGTCTATACGGCTGAAGAAATGCAAAATCACGTTGAGTATTTGTGATAGTGTGGATGATAACGATGGGGTGGGAACGGCCGTGTAGGAAGTGATGAAATCACATGTCGCGACGCGCAAGTTTGGCGATCCAACAACCTGGGGCACATTGACGCTTGAGTGAATTCGCATTTATAATCCCCCCATGTCAAAACAAACAACACTCCTAGACCCTATTCCCTTGCGGGCACAGTTCCCCGCACTCCAACGCGAAGTAAACGGCCGTACGGCCGTTTACATGGACGGTCCCGGCGGCACCCAAAGCCCACAAAGTGTGATTGACGCGATGGGCGCTTATCTGGCCTATGGCAGCAGCAACCTCGGTGGCCCTTTTGATACCAGCCGTCATGCTGTCGCCGTCAACGCTGCTGCACGCGCCGCCATGGCCGATTTTTTGAACGCCAGTCCCGACGAAATCGCCTTTGGTCAAAATATGACCAGTATGACCTTTAGCGTCAGCCGTGCGATTGCGCGTACCTGGCGAGCTGGCGACGAAATTGTACTCACACGTATCGACCACGATGCCAATATCTCGCCCTGGCTGCTGGCTGCCGAAGATCGCGGCGTCACCGTGCGTTGGCTGGACATCAATCCCGCCGATTGCACGCTTGAACTGGACAAACTGCCGGAATTACTTAATGAACATACGCGGCTGCTGGCTATCACCTATGCCTCCAACGCTGTTGGCACGATCAACGATGTGGCGCACGCGGTCAAAATGGCACAAGCTGTTGGTGCGTGGACTTATGTGGATGCTGTGCATTATGCGCCACATGGTTTATTAGATGTTAAAGCGCTGGATTGTGATTTCCTGGTCTGTTCGGTTTATAAATTCTTTGGTCCGCATACAGGTGTTCTTTATGGCAAACGCGAACATCTGGAAAACCTGACCGCCTACAAAGTACGCCCCGCACCGGCATCTGGTCCTGGCAAATGGGAAACCGGAACACAAAGTTTTGAAAGTTTGGCTGGTGTTACTGCTGCAATTGAATATTTGGCTGAAATCGGCGGGCCAGAAGGCACACGTCGTGAACGTTTGGTGCGAGCGATGGAACGCACGCAGGCATACGAGGTGGCCTTGAGCTTACACTTTTTGCAGGGCGCAACGGCCGTTCCGGGTCTAAAAATCTATGGCATCACCGATGTTGAACGTTTGGATGAACGCGCCCCCACCTTCGCACTAAGTTTAGAAGGTTTCACTCCGCAAGCAGTCGCCACCTATTTAGGTGAGCAGGGCATCTTTGTTTGGGCTGGTCATTATTACGCCATTGCCATTATGGAGCGCCTTGGCTTATTGGAAAAAGGTGGCCTGGTCCGCATTGGCTTTGCCCATTATACGACAATCCAAGAGGTTGATAGCGTGCTTGAAGCATTAAAGCAGTTCAGCGAGTCAGCCAACAGCCTGAAAAGCTGATCAGCTAAAATATTGACATCACCTACTTTGTGTGCCATAATGCTCACATCATTTACATTGATACGCAGCAATCGCTGCAATCGCCATCCTAAAAAAAGAGGAGGTGGTGCATATGGATAGTTATTATTCTAAACGTACCGTAGCGCTGCCTTCTCGTGAGAGCAAGTAGCGCTACGGTACAATTGGCAAAGACCTCGTCTTCGGACGGGGTCTTTTGCTGTCTGCACCGCAGAGAAGCCCTTTTTTCTTCGTGTCCTCTATGCCTTTGTGGTAAATTCTCCTAAAAATAAGGAATCTTATTATGAAACAAGTACCTGTGATTATTTTTGGAGCCGGTGGTGTAGGCTCCGCTTTGTTACGCCAGATTGTCAACGGCCGTACTCACACAGCCACGCGCAACCAAATCCGTTTTGATATCGTTGCCACCGTAGACAGCCGGAGCTGTTTGTGGAATCCATTTGGTTTGAGTGACGAACAAATATTGGCTGTGGTTGCCCGGAAAGTTGATGGGGAATTAGCTGATAAAAGTGGCGTATCCCGGCCAAGTGATGTTGAGATTGTAACCCGTGCCGCCGAAGCTGGTTTAGAAAATGGGATTGTTGTGGATGTCACGGCCGTTTCTGGCATGGAACCTGTCTTGGACACAGCCCTTGACCGCGGATATGGCTTGGTGCTGGCCAATAAAAAAGCGTTTGCCGGTTCGTGGTCGACAGCTCAAAAGTATTTTAACAATCCGTATGTGCGTCACGAATCAACCGTCGGCGGCGGACAGCCGGTTATTGCCACCTTACGCTATCTACTCGATACCAATGACCCAATTTTTTCTATTGCGGGACAGCTGAGCGGCACATTAGGTTTCATTTGTGCCCAGCTAGATACAGGCAAGCCCTTCTCGCAAGCCATCGCCGAGGCTAAAGCACTCGGTTACACCGAACCCGATCCACGCGAAGATTTAGGCGGCCAGGATGTCATGCGTAAAGTCATGATTTTGGGACGCATGGCGGGTTGGCCATTAGAAGCCGCAGACATCAATGTCGAATCCTTGTATGCGCCAGAAATGGCAAGCTTGAGCGTCGCCGAATTTATGAATACCTGTAATCAAGTCGATGTACAAATAGGGCAGCGGGTAGCAAATGCCGCTGCGAATGGAGAGGTCTTGCGTTATGTGGCCGAACTTACTGCCAATGGCGGCACAGTTGGGCTGAAAGCTGTGCCGCAGGGCAGCCCCTTGGCAAACCTGAAATACGTCAGCTTTCACACCGAACGCTATGCAGATGACAAACTTATGATTTGTGGCAAGGGCGCTGGCGTGGAAATGACTGCGGCTGGCGTTATTGGCGATATGATCGACCTTGTTCGCGAAGAATTCTAAGTAAAACACGGACAGAAAAAAACTATTTTTGTTTCTGTCCGTGTGTATCGCTTAGGGTGGCGTAATACTATCGCCTGGTTGTGGTGGAAATATTGAGTGTGGGGAGCCTGTAGAACCGGAACTATTGCGTGGCGGTACGTTTAATATTTGCCCCGCTTGGATTATATTGGGGTCTGTTATTTGGGGATTGACTGCGAGTAAAGCTTGATAGGTAACGCCCAGTTTTCGTGCGATGCGGCTCATCCAATCACAGGCACCGACAATATAGGTGCTGCCTAAATCAACCCCAGGATTTGCGTCACAATTTACTGCAACCGGTGCTGTTCCGCCTGTGGGTGTAGCCGTTGCTGCCGCAGCAACAACCACAGTGGGAGCCGGTGTTGGCGTAGCCGCGGCAGCCCCTGGTGTTCCAGTTGATTCAAGTGTAGTGGTTGGAGGTGTTTCTGAAATTTGCGCCACGATGGTTGTATCTGGTTCTGCCTCTGGTAATGTTTGTGCAAGCGCAATGGCCTCTGGTTGTGCATCTAAAGCGCAGCGGAAACCAATGCTGTTGCCTGTTTCATCTGGCGGTGCCGGAAAACGAATGGCTGCCGCAGAGAAATTACCGGTATCGAACCAGGAACCACCGCGCACAACACGCGCATCGCCATTTTCTGGCCCGGTGGGGTTTGTATCTGGCGATTGGCTGTAATATGTTTCTGCATACCAGTCATTGACCCATTCCCACACATTGCCTGCCATATCGTCAATACCGGCTGGCGAACGGCCGTTTACAAAACTCCCAACGGGTGCTGTGGTAGCAAAGCCATCATCCACATCGTCTAAAGCTTGCGCTTCTTCACAATTGGCATCACAAAAGTTAACGGCCGTACCATCAAACTCATCCCCCCACGGATATAGCGTTTTTGTCTCTGTTGTTACATTCCAAGCGGCGGCCATTTCCCATTCAGCTTCACTAGGCAAACGTGCATGGCGCCAGGTACAAAAAGCTTCAGCTCCAAACCAGGAAACCCCAGTAACAGGGTGATCTTTTAATTCTGTCGCGACGGTGAAACGGCCGTTTTCATCTGACTCAATTTGGCTGTCATCTACTGTCAGGCAAATCTGACCATCACAAGCCGGATTCTCTGCATTTAGTGTATTTAAGAAAGAGACAAAATCTGCATTATTCACTTCAAAAATATCCATATAAAATGGATCTAACGTTAGCAGATGGATCGGTTCAGCGGCAGAAAACCAGGCCTCTTGGCAGCCAGGCCGAAAATCCTCACATTCAGCCAAGAGCTGGGGAGCATCGGCCCCCATGCTAAAAGTCCCGCCAGCAACCAATGCCATCTCACCAATTGGACTCTCAAATCTGACAGGTAGGGTTGTTGGTGCAGGTGTTGGTGTTGTCGTCGCCGTCGCTGTTGGCTCGATAGTGGGTTCTTCTGTGGGTTCTGCGGTCGCAGCAGCAGTGTTGGTTGGGGCAACTGTGGCAACAACGGCCGTTGCCTGGGTGAGGGTTGGGGTTGGTTGGCCGTTGTCTGGTGGAATGGGTGTAAGTGCTGCAGCAACGGCCGTTGACTCACCGCTGCCCAATACATTCAGTGGTAAATCTCCTAACTGATCACAGGCAACAAGCGAAATTGCGATTATAAGCGCCAAAACTCGGA
Source organism: Anaerolineales bacterium (assembly GCA_020432765.1). Classification (GTDB taxonomy): domain Bacteria; phylum Chloroflexota; class Anaerolineae; order Promineifilales; family Promineifilaceae; genus JAACFF01. The sequence goes on from JAGRDI010000101.1 coordinate 9,982, forward strand.
TTAGGTTTTTTTGTACTACCATGGTTGTTACTTCTTTATCGGTGAATCTTAATGCTGGGTGACTGGTTAAAAAAAGCAGGGGTTTGGCACGCCAAACCCCTGCCAACTTTACAAAAATTAACGTGGTGCACGCGGATCCCAGAAGATATCGCCATCATCCTCGAAATCGTGAACATCTACATTAATCCCGTCGCTAAAATCGGTAATAGATATGTCATCAAGTCCAAAAACTGTCCATGCCTGATGGTCGGGGAATTTCATGCCCATCCAGAGATGCATATAACTGCCAGCTTCGATCTGGACACTTTCTTTACGCCCCAAATGGTTACAAGAACCATTGCCATTTGCACAAACATACGTATCACCAAAAAGCTCGCGCCATTCAGTCACGCTGCTGGGATCATTGGTTGAGCCAAAACCATACCAGGCGACACTGTTATAAGGGCTTTGCACATTTTGTTCCCATGCAGTCACATGCACTTGAACCCAATAGGTACCAGTGGTTAAAGCCGGGCTAACTTGTTGTGACAAACCTGCGAATTGGGAACCAGACGAACCGGTACGGAAGAAATAACCAACGGCCGTATTGCCCGGGATTGCTGCGGAATCGGCCGTTGCCTCGACACCCGGAGATAATTCCATGCTGGCAAAGTGTACTTCCCAATTCGGGCTTAAAACCGGTGTAGGCACATTCCAGCCATCGGGTTTGCCATTTGTCCAATTCTTAAAATCGCCATTGTTTATATATTGTGGCGTCGTGATTGTCTTTCCCGGATCAAATCCGGTTGCTGTCACGTCGGTATAGGTAACTACAGAAAACCCACCGGCGAAAGCCGCAATCGTCGCCACCAGCCCTAAAATCAAGGCTAGGATTATTGCTAATTTCCATTTACTCATCTGATCGTTTTCTCCTGTAAAAATTTATTAAGTGATTGTGAAATGACCCTGACTGAATCGTGCCACAGACCGGCTATAGGTAACATGAATACGCCGTGAAATGTTTACACCGCCTCCATAAATTCAGCGTGAATTTTCATTTTGCCTTCCGAAAGCAGCATTACAGAACAAAACTTTTTTGCAATGATCATCATGAGGTACAATAGTTTCAAGAATGAAAGAAACGAGGAGTTAGAGAGAAATGAAACCAAAGCATATAGTCTTTCTCATATTACTGTTGGGATTAGGATTGCTGGTTGCCTGTTCTGATTCTAATGAAGAACCAACTCAAGAGCCAACAGCGCCTTTAGAGGCAGCAACAGAAGCACCAGATAATGGCGGCGACAATGGTAATGAAACTGGAACTACAGATGAAGCCTGGAACCGGATTCAATCTGCCGGCAAGTTAGTTGCCGGCACTTCTGCCGATTATCCACCTTTCGCTTATTACACTTCTGATTTTGAGCTTGATGGCTACGATATTGCCTTGATTAATGCGATTGGCGCGGAGTTAGGGCTGCAAGTCGAAATCAAAGATATGGCTTTTGATGGGCTTGATGAAGCATTGGCCTTAGGACAAATTGATGTTGCCATTGCCGCCATATCTGTCACACCAGAGCGTGAAGGTTTAGTAGATTTCACCCATGTTTATTATATTGGTGAGGACGCGTTCTTAGGTGCTGAAGGTGCGGGATTTACAGTTAACGCAGCGCAAGATTTGGCTGGCCAAAAAGTTGGCGTGCAGAATAAATCAGTTTACCAGGATTGGGTCGAGAATAATTTAGTTGCTACAGGTCTGATTCCAGAAAAAAATCTGCAAGAATATGCCCAAATATCACAAGCAATTGCTGATTTGCAGCTTGGACGCATTGATACAGTGATGCTTGACCTCAAACCAGCCCAGGCTGCCGTTTTAAGCGGTGGCGTAGAAATAGTAGGCCAAGGGCTAAACCGGCAGCGGTTTTCAATTGCGCTGCCCCAAGGTGAAGCGGGTTTACAGGCAGAACTAAATAACGCTTTAACAAACCTCCAAAACACAGGGTTTTTAGCCGATTTAGCGCAAGAATTCCTAAATCTAGACGAGGTGGCACCAATTGAACCTAAACTTCCGGTAGAACCAGTTCCGCCAATTGCTTCAACGTGTATCGACGGCATGGCTTTTATTGCAGACCTGAATATGAATGACCAAAACATGACAAATCCAGCTAAAATGCTGCCAGGTCAAACTTTCCGCAAGGGTTGGCGTGTGCAAAATATCGGCACTTGCACTTGGGACAGTACCTATGCTTTAGCCTATGTTGCAGGTAATGTGTCTGCCGCACGCATGGGCGGCACTTCTGTATCCGTTGTTGGCGAAGTCAGGCAAGGAGAAACCTATGATTTTTGGGTTGACCTTGTTGCGCCGACAATACCGGGTATTTATCAGGGATTCTGGTCAATGCGCAATGGTGAAGGTGAATACTTTGGAAGTCGCATTTGGGTTGGCGTTGAAGTTGTTAGTCCAAACCCAACTCCTCCACCAGCGCCAACCGCAACGCCCGCACCGACAGGGTTCTTCACTGTTGACCGCACGAATATTAAACAAGGGGAATGCGTTACTTTCTCGTGGAGTGTAGAAAATATTCAGGCAGTCTGGTTCTATCCTGATGGCCAAGATTTTAATAGATATCCGACGACAGGCCAGGGTAGTAAACAAGAATGCCCCAGCCAAACAACAACTTATGACTTACGTGTTTTGAGAACTGACGGCACGACTGAAATTCGGCAAATTACGATATTTGTGGAACCATCTACTGCGGCTCCCAGGATCACTGACTTTAGCGTATCGCCGACACAAATCCAATTAGGACAGTGTGTTACGGTTACGTGGAGAGTTGAAGGCAATGTGAGCAATGTACGTCTGGCACGCAACGGCGCTACGCTTTGGGCTGGCGCACCACTGTCCGGTCAAATGCAAGATTGTCCACCAGAAGCCGGCTTTGCGGCGTATACGGTTGAGGCCACAGGGTCGGCTGGCTCTGATCGTTTACAAACGAATGTGAGTGTGATTCAATAAATTATTAAAAGGTGCATTTTAGATAAACGTATGCCGATATCAGCAGAAACATTTGAAAAAACATTAGAGCGAATCTTACCGCGTGTTGCCAAACCTGGACGTTACACGGGTGGTGAATATAACCAGGTCAAAAAAGCGTGGGAGTCAGTCGATTTTAAAGTCGCCTTGGCATTTCCTGACATCTATGACCTGGGTATGTCTAATCTGGGTTTGATGATTCACTACGACATCATCAATAAACACCAAAACCTATTAGCAGAACGTGTTTTTAGCCCATGGACTGATATGGAAGCAATCTTGCGCGAACGTGAGCTGCCCCTATTTTCATTGGAAAATAAACGGCCGATCCACGAGTTCGACATGGTGGGCATCAGCTTGCCCTACGAACAGCTTTTCACTAATGCCCTCAACCTGATCGATTTAGCCGGTATGCCAGTACGTAGTACAGAGCGGGATGCCAGCTATCCCTTAATCATTGCCGGTGGCCATGCTTGTTACAATCCAGAACCCATGGCCCCGTTTGTTGATGTGTTTGTTGTTGGTGAGGGTGAAGAAGTCATTCTGAAAATTATTGGCGTAATGCGTGCCGCCAAACAGCTAGATCGTGAAACTCAACTGCGCTACATTGCTCAAATTGAAGGTTGTTATGTACCCCGCTTTTATGATGTAGCCTATCATGAGGATGGCACAATTGCGGCGATCACGCCTAATATGCCTGAAGCACCTGCCAAAGTGTTGAAGACCATTGTACCGGTGATGCCACCACCTGTGACCAATTTTATCGTGCCATTTGTTGGCACGGTGCATAATCGTGCACCGATCGAAATTATGCGCGGTTGTACACGCGGCTGCCGCTTTTGCCATGCGGGTATGGTCACACGACCAGTCCGCGAACGCCCGGTTGAAGAAGTATTAACCGCTATGGAAAAAATCTTGGAGAGTACAGGCTACGAAGAAATTGCCCTGTTGTCACTTTCGTCCAGTGACTACACCAATGTGTTAGAACTCACCCAAAAAATCGGTGAACGCTTTGGCCATCTTGGTCTAAATATTTCGCTGCCTTCATTACGCATCGAAAGTGTTTCAACTCAATTGATGGATAATCTGGGCGATAGCAAACGGGGCGGTTTTACGCTGGCACCAGAAGCTGCCACCGAAAAAATGCGTAATATCATCAACAAGTATGTGTCGCATGCAGAGTTATTGGAGACGGCACGGGAGATTTACCGGCGTAATTGGCGCACCATTAAACTCTATTTCATGATCGGACATCCGCTGGAAGCAATCGAAGATGTGGAAGCGATTATCGATTTGTCAAAACAAGTGTTGGCAGAAGGGCGCAAATTTCATGGTAATAAGGCTTCTGTTAACGTTGGTGTGAGCACGTTTATTCCGAAACCGCATACCCCGTTTCAATGGGAATCCATGGGGGAATTAGCCGATGTGGAGGCGAAATTAGCATTGCTGCGGCGTGAGGTGCGCGGAAATGGCTTGCGCTTGCGCTGGAATGATCCGCAAGAGTCTTTGTTTGAGGGCTGGTTAGCGCGTGGCGACCGGCGTATTGCGGGTGTTGTGGAGCGTGCCTGGCGCGGCGGTGCTAAGTTTGATGCGTGGCGTGAATATTATAATGAAGAAGCGTGGCAATCAGCTTTGGCTGCTGAAGGAATTGACCCGGCTTTCTATACGCATCGTAAACGGCAAATCGATGAGGTTTTTCCGTGGGAACATATCGATGTGGCGGTAACAAAACGTTTCTTGACACAAGATTATTTGATGAGTCAACAACAAGAAACGCGCGTTGATTGCCGTGAGCAATGTTTTGCGTGTGGTATTTTACCGCAGTTAAAAGAGCTGCGCCGTGAAACGGCCGTTGATGATTGGAAATGTCCACCCGTAAAGAAACGGCCGTCGCGCAAAGCCGTACCCGCTAGAGAACTCTCCGTTGACAGCATCCCCCTGCCAATGTTATAACTGGAGCCCGGCGAATTCTAGACATGTCAGGTTTCTACCACGAGTGGAA
>JAGRDI010000102.1 GCA_020432765.1 Anaerolineales bacterium
GCCCTGACTGCTATGCGTCGTTTCGCCCGTGAATATGGTCTAAATTATGACCGAGTTGCAGCTGAGGAAGGTTTGAACCGTCACAATGCCGCTTGATCTGCTTTGTGTGGGCATGGCAGCCTATGATTTGACTTTTTGTATCACGCATCAGCCCGGTGCTGATGAAAAAATGCGTGCGTCGACACTCTTGCAAAGCGGTGGTGGTCCAGCAGCAAATGCGGCCGTAGCCGCAGCGCGCTTGGGACTTCAGTCAGCTTTCGTTGGATATTTGGGGCAGGATTTATATGGTCAGGCGCATTTGCATGAACTGCAAGCTGAAGGTGTCGACATTCAGTGGGTTCTCCAGGGGAGTGCCTGTTCGCCGATTTCCTCGATTTATGTAAAACCGGATGGTTCCAGGTCAGTCGTTAATTATCGTGATGTAACCCCTGTGATTCAATTTGTAAAGCCTAAACAGCCCACTTATTTGAAAGCGGTTTTATTTGATGGCCATGAATTACAGGTATCCTTAGCGCTCCTAGAATTTGCCCAAGCCCACCAAATCCCCACAATTTTGGATGCAGGCTCTGTCCATACGGGCACGGAAATGCTTTGGAATAAAGTTGATTATTTGGTGGCGGCTGAGACTTTTGCTCTGCCATTTACCGCCGAAAAAACACCAGCCGGTGCTTTGCAACAATTGCTGCCCCTGTGCCGTAATGTGATTATTACCTCTGGCACACATGGTTTGGTGTATCATTGTGATGGTGAAACCGGAGCAATGCCTGCATTTCATGTAGCGGTTGTTGATAGTACCGGTGCTGGTGATGCGTTTCATGGTGGTTTTGCAACGGCCGTTGCTGAAGGAAAATCGATCCGTGAGAGTTTAAGATTTGCATCGGCCGTTGCCGCTCTCAGTTGTACACATTTAGGCGCACGTCCCAGCTTGCCATATCGTAATGAAGTCGAAGCATTCTTGAATGCAAGAAAGTAGTTTGCGTTTTCGTCTTAGCAAAGGAAAAGTATTTCAGGTGGAAAAATGATCTTATCAGTAACGTATGCCATAAAAAAAGTAACCGTTTATCCAGATCGGGCACGCGTAGCCTGCGCTGGCACATGCACCGTTGACAAACACACACAAAGTATTACCTTCGATGACCTGCCTTTAAGCCTGGAACTTGATTCTGTACGGGTTGGGGGTAGGGGTACAGCGCGGGTGCGCCTACAAGGGGTTGACATAAATCGACAATATTATGAACAAGCGCCTGCCGCCAGCGTGCGAAAGCTCGAGGCGCAGATTGAAGCCATAGAAGATGAACAACGCTTGCTGGCCGATGCTAAGGCTGGCTGGGAAGCTCAAATGGCGTATTTGGACGGGTTGCGGCAGGCGACAAGCGAATATGCCAAAGGATTTGCGCGTGGGCGCATGACCATTGCCGATCAGGTCAGTTTGGCTGGCAGTTTGCATGCGCGTGACCAGGAAGTGCGTAAAGAATTACGCGCCATTGATACACAATCACGCGAATTGCAGCGACGTTTGCAAAAATTAGTCAAGGAGCTAGAAGCTTTGCGTGCGGCGCGGCCACGGCAGCGTTATCAGGCGGTTGTGGAAGTGGAAGTTTTGCAAGCGGGCGAATTTCAACCGACGCTCACGTATATTGTGCGGCAAGCAAGTTGGCAGCCATTGTATGATGTACGTTTGGTGGAAGATGACAACGGCCGTTTCCTGGCAATCGACGCATTGGCCCAAATCAAACAAAATACAGGTCAGGATTGGTCGGCGGTTAGTCTTGTCGTCTCGACCGCACGACCAGCTCTCAACCAGCGCTTGCCCGAACTAAAGCCGTGGTTTATCGATGAATATAAACCTGTCCCACCGCCACAGCCACTGCCGCGCAGCAAAGCCCAGCCAGTTCGTGCCATGGCTGCGATGGCAGATGTGGTGACTGAAACCCCACTGACTGCATCAGTTGCGGCTGAAGTGGTTGTGGCTGAAGTGCAGGACAGCGGAACGGCCGTGTCCTTTATTGTCCCGGGTAAAATAGATATTCCCAGCGATGGTTCACCACATAAAACAACGGTAGGCCAGCATCGTTTTGATGCCCAAGTTGATTATTTAGCCATTCCCAAACATACTGATGCCGTTTATCGCCGCGCCAAAGTTGTAAATGCGAGTCAGGGGCCATTATTGGCTGGGCAGGTGAATTTGTTTGTTGATGATGTCTTTATTGGCCGCTCTCGACTAGACTATACACCAGCAGATGGCGAAGTAAAATTGCTGCTGGGTGTAGAAGAGCGTCTAACAATTGAACGTGAGCTAATCAAACGTGAGGTGGACAAACGTCGCTTGCGTGATGAACGTCAATTGCGTTATGGTTATCGCATCAAACTGCAAAATTTGATGCCAACACAGGTGCAGTTAATGGTTGAGGATCAAATCCCTGTTTCGCGGCACGAACAGATTAAGGTTAAACTGGAGGATGTAAAACCTGCCCCGGCGAAACAAACCGAGTTAAACTTAATACAATGGTCTTTGCAATTAGATGCTGACGCTAAAACATCAATCCTTTATGAATACAGCGTCCAACATCCACGTTCTTTGGATGTGCGCGGGTTGATGGATTAAGCATCCATAGGAGAATTTTTATTTCTACACAAACTTTTGCCACCACAACCCCGCGTGAACGTGCTTTTCTTGTAGGGGTGGAATTAAAAGGGGAACGGCCGTTGTTCCCTGTGAATGATAGTTTAGAGGAGCTGGGGCGGCTGGCTGACACGGCCGGCATTGAAGTTGTTGGGCAAACTATTCAGCGTTTTGACCGGCCTAATCCAAGCACCTATATCGGCGCTGGCAAGTTGGAAGAAATTCAACTACTGCTGGGAGAACTGGATGCGGGTGTGGTTATTTTTGATGACGAACTGCTGCCACGCCAACAACGCGAATTGGAGAAGCTGTTTGGTGAAGAGACTAAAGTAATCGATCGCACGGCGCTCATTCTCGATATTTTTGCGTTACATGCACACACACGCGAAGGCAAACTGCAAGTCGAATTGGCACAGCTTGAATACCGCGTGCCGCGTTTGACACGCATGTGGACGCATTTAGCCAGACAGGCTGGTGGTCGTGCTGGTGGTGAATCGGGTGGTGTGGGTCTGCGCGGACCGGGTGAAACTCAGCTAGAAACAGACCGGCGCGAAATTGGCCGCCGTATTGCGCGTATCAAGCGTGATTTGGAGACCGTACGTGCGCATCGTGAACGCCATCGGGCTAAACGTCAACAAACCGAACTGAAAGTTGTGGCAATCGTCGGTTATACCAATGCGGGTAAATCGACATTGTTGAATCGCATTAGTGAGGCGGACGTACTATCGGCCGACATGCTGTTTGCAACACTCGATCCGACCACACGCAAAGTTGTGATGCCAGGCGGTCGTGAGGTTTTGTTTACCGATACGGTGGGCTTTATTCAAAAGCTGCCTACAGAAATCGTGGCCGCATTTCGTGCTACCCTTGAAGAAATCACGTCGGCAGATGTGTTGCTGCATGTGGTTGATGCGTCGCATATAAATATGCAGGCACAAATTGAATCAGTCGGAGACACCTTGGCTGAGCTAGAGATAACTGAGCTGCCGACGGTTATGGCGATGAATAAAATTGATTTGCTATCACCCCATGATCAGCTGGCGTTGGATATTGAACAGATGCGTGGGGCCGTTGTGCCGGTATCGGCCGTTACGGGTGCCGGCATCGAGGAGCTGATGGTAGCCGTTGAGGCGGCGATGGTTGGCTATTTGGAGCCGCTGCATGTGTTTTTGCCTTACAAACGAGGTGATTTAGTTTCCATGCTGCATGAACGCGGTCAGGTTGATTCTGAATTGCATCAAGAGGATGGTGTTGAACTTTACGGCCGTTTGCCACCACGTTTGGTTCCATATTATGAACCTTTTATGGTTGCATAAGTCAATGTTGAAATGAAAGATTTTGATCCAATTTCAAGCTGGGATACAAATGTCGTTTCGTGGTGACTACGAGTACGGGCAGGGTGCTGTTTTCGATATAATAGCAGTGCCTACATATCAGTCTATGAGTTGGATAAGGCACCAAGATGAATCGAATTGAGAAAATTGCTGCATTGCCAATTGTGCAAACCGTGTTGGCAAGTTTTGCAGCCAGACAGGATGAATTTGTTGATGCGATCATCGCGATTCAGCAGATACCTGCACCAACATGTGCCGAAGCGACACGCGCCTCGTATATTGAATCAAGAATGCAGAGGGTAGGTTTGATTGATGTGCATCAGGATGACTTTTTAAATGTATACGGCCGTATTCCCGGCATAATCCCCGTAACAAACAAAACTCTAGTTATCTCTGCCCACAGTGACACGGTCTTTCCTGCAGATACTGATTTGACGGTTTCGCGTAAAGGCGAGCGCATTTATGGCCCTGGTATTGGCGATAACTCTACAGGGGTTGCCGGTCTTTTATTTCTGGCTGAAACAATCATAAACGTAAAACTCTTTTCCCAGGCTGATATTTGGTTTGTAGCCAATGTGTGTGAGGAAGGCATGGGGGATTTGCGTGGTATGCGTGCGGTAGTTGAACGCTTTGGTCAACAAGCGCAATATATTGTGGTTGAAGGTGGTTTGTACGGCCAAATATCACACCAATCGATAGGTGTGCGGCGCTATCGTGTTGATGTGTCCACGCCCGGCGGACATTCCTGGGGTGATTTCGGTCAACCGAGTGCCATCCATGAGATTGCTCAACTGATTACGCACCTAACGCAGCTTCCAGTCCCCTCTAAACCTAAAACAACGTTTAACATTGGTGTTGTTGAAGGCGGGACGAGTGTTAATACAATTGCCCAAGCTGCACATTTTTTACTGGATTTGCGTTCAGAAAGCGCGGCCGTGCTTGAGGATTTAGTGAAACAGGCAACGGCCGTTGTTAAAACTGCTCAGACTGAAGCGCGTTATGCTGGCCGTGACGTTAAATACGTGTTGAGGCAGGTTGGCCATCGTCCAGCAGGGGCGATTCCACGCTCAGACCCATTGGTGCAGCTGGCCCAAGCTGCATTGCATTATGCTGGTGTTCAGCGTATTGGCTATGTTATCAGCAGTACAGATACAAATATCCCCTTGAGCAAGGGATATTCGGCCGTATGTGTCGGACTTACGCTTGCTGGTAATGCGCATCGGTTGGATGAATTCATTGATCCATCTTATTTGCCGCAGGGTCTACAGCAGTTGCTTTTATTAACATTAGCCGCTGCCGATTATCAATGGCATAATAAATAATTGGACACTGGCGTTTTTGTATTACCAGAGGAGAGTTGTCAGGTTTTATGATCAATTTGNNNTCACATGCCACTCGTGGTAGAAACCTGACAAGTCTAGAATTCGCCAAACTCCAGTAAATAATACACTTTCCAAACCCACTGGCTGCCACATAATGAGCTGTTGCTGACAAGATTTGCCTCTGTGTCCTCTGCGCTCTTTGTGGTGAATTATAAAGGAGCTCTTCCCATGAATTTTGAATACAATGATGAACAACGTGAACTGCGCCATATGGTGCATGATTTTGTGGCCAATGAAATACGGCCGTTGGCACGCCACACAGACGAAACCGGCGAATTTAACTGGACGGCAACGCGCAAAATGGGACCGCTGGGCCTGTTAGGACTTGAGGTACCTGAGCAGTTTGGCGGTGCGCAAATGGACGCGATCAGTGCAGCGATTGTGATCGAAGAACTGGGCTGGGGCTGCGGCTCTACAGCGTTGGCGATTTCTGCACACAATGGTCTGGGTCTTGGTCCAATTGTTAATTTTGGCAGCGAAGAGCAAAAGCAGCAATGGTTGCCATCGTTGGTAAATGGTCAGGGAAAACTGGCTTGCCTCTCACTGACTGAACCCGGTGCAGGGTCAGATTTGCAAGGTGGTGTGCGCACGGCTGCAGTGCGTGAAGGCGATTCCTGGATTATTGACGGCTCCAAAATGTGGATGACTAATGCATCGATATCGGATGTGATGGTTGTGTTGGTCCGTACAGACCCTGCCGGCGGCAGTCGTAGTTTGAGCCATATCATTGTGCCGACTCGATCAGAAGGCATCACAATTGCACCGGCAGAAAAGAAAATGGGCCTTAAAGGTTCACCAACGCATGCAGTGACGTTTGATGAGGTGCGGGTGCCATTTGAAAATATGTTAGGTCCTGAAGGTCGTGGTTTACAGCAAACTTTAGCAACTTTGGACAGCGGCCGTATCAGCATTGGCGCGTTAGCAATTGGTATCGCCCAAGCAGCTTATGAGTCCGCTTTGGCGTATGCACATGAGCGTGAAACGTTTGGCAAACCCATTGCTCAGCATCAAGCGGTGCAATGGATGTTGGCAGATGCGGCCACGGAGATCCAGGCAGCCCGTTTGATGGTACATTGGGTAGCTTGGTTAAAAGATCAGGGGCAGCGTTATACCAAAGAGGCCGCGATGGCAAAATTGTTTGCGACTGAAGTCAGCGAGCGCGTTTGCCGTAATGCGATTCAAGTACACGGCGGGTATGGCTACAGCAGCGAGTTTGAGGTGGAGCGCATGTATCGTGATACACGCTTGATGACGATTGGTGAGGGTACGAGCGAGATTCAACGTCTGGTTATTGCGCGTCATATTTTGGGGTTGTAAACTTTTTTAGGTTTTTTTGATACCGTTATGAAAAAACACGGATGGGGAAAAATCTCATCCGTGTTTTTAATTTGATAGGCTGTTGTTTGTAGTCTGGGAAACAGGGTTAGACTATTACTAATGTGGCACGGTCAGGGCCTGCACCGAGTGCGCCGAAGTGAGACCGACCACGAGTAATGTCACATCAGTTGGCTATGATATTTAGTTTGTAGGGTGTGCCACTGCTTGTAGGGACTTCGGTGATAACCCATATGTAATAACGTCCGGGGGCCATCTCACCGAGGTTTATGATTTTGGTCGGTGAGAAATCTGCATTATGTCCTACAAGCGTTAAGTTGCCTTGTCCACAAGAACCAGATGCGACAACTAATTGGCCTTCTATAGGTGTGAATTCAGTTAATTCGACACGTACAGCTTGGGTTTGGGTTAGTTCAAATTCATACCAATCATTTCTATCATTGGCATAGAAGGGATGAATTTGGTTGATTTGCAGAGGGTACGCCTGCGTGCAGACGTTATTTGGTTCGTCAGAAACGTGGAAGTTGTGGGTGATAAATGGAAGAAAGGCGTATTGTGGGGTGATTGTTAGTTTGACAACGGCCGTTTCACTTTCACCCTCACT
>JAGRDI010000103.1 GCA_020432765.1 Anaerolineales bacterium
AATCGTGAAAAATGTCAGTTATTGGTGCTGCGGGTTTGTTTATCATGCTGGACACTGGCGTTTTTTACTTTGCCAAAAGAGGGTTGTCAGGTTTTATGGTCAATTTACTCTCCATAAGGTTTGGCGCTAAGTTTTAACGCTCTTTGTATTTAGCCTTGTTTTATTGTCTGCAGATACAAGAACCAGCCAGGTACAACCAGTTGGTTGGCGATGGGAGCCAATTTTAACGATTCGGTCAGCGCCATCAACGTCAAGCCGTTCTCAACGCCAGAGGCGCCGGCAACGACGTTAAAGACCAATACCAGCCCCCAAGCCAAATCATAAACAATGATGAAAAAGGCGATCACCGGCTAATCTATCTTTGAGGGTGACTTCGTTTTAGAAATTATGTTTTGTTCATTAGAATGCATCGTTACTATCCTCCGGAAATTTTAAGTCTTCCCGGTTTGCAAATTGTTGATTGACTATTGAAAATGGTTGTTAATTTCTCAGTAACCAGAGAATACGGTCATAAGAAAGTGTGTAATGAATGATTGTGATGACGGCAAATATCACACCTGCTGAGGGTCGTTGGCTGGCAATCAATAAGATTGTGGCCAGCGCGAAAAACGACAATTCCAGGATGAGGCGGATCGTGCCTGGTGTGGGAATTGGGGCATTCCCCGACCGACTTGGGTCGTTAGGGACAGCAAATGTACCCCAAACAACCGCTGCTACAACAGGTAAGCCAATAGCTAACAACCAGTGCCACAATCCATCGTGCTGTGTCCAGCCCCAGTAGCCCATTGCGAACAAAGCTGCCAATTCCAGTAAAAACCGAACTGCTAAATTAAGTGGATGAGAACCCATTTTTGCCTCCAAGAAGAGTGCGTTTCTGACAGAAACACACTCCTTAAATTTTGTTATTGTAGACTGTTTAAAAATTCAATAATGGCTGGTGCCGTTTTTTCTGGCATTTCTGTTTGGGGGTAGTGACCCGCCCCGTCAATTAATACCAGTTCTGCTGACAACTGTTCTTGAATAAATTCTGCCTCGGCAATGGGGTCGGGCCAATCGGGGTCTTTGGTACCCATGACAACCAATGCCGGTGCTGTCACCTGATCCAGTCGTTCTTCCGACGCTTCTCTTGGCGATATTGCCATACCATAGAGTGCCTCAAATCGGCCCGGTTCACGCAGAGAGGTTTTGAGAGCGTTGATATAAGCCTCAAAGTCAGCGGGTTGGTTTGTGGGGTATAAGGATTTGTATAACATGCCCCAAACTTGCACTTTCCATGGGCCACGCATGAGCACATTTTCCATCACCTTTGTCATGAAGGTTGGCTCTGGGGTGCGTACAAATGCGCCAATCAAGGTCAAGGAACGGATCGCTTCGGGCTGCTCAGCAGCTGCCCATACGGCGGCACCAGGCGAAAATGAAGTTCCGATGACATGTGCCGGACCTGCATCGAGATGCTCGATGAATTCCAGAATGTCTTTCCCGGAAGCAGGCACGGTGTATTCGTCCCAATCAACACTGGATTCACCATGTCCACGTAAATCGGCCGTGACGACGCGGTAGCCTGCTAGCTCTAACGCTGGAGCTAAGTAGCGGTATTCACTGCGTAATGCGCCCATCCCTGGCAGCAAGATAACCAATTCGCCTTCGCTATGTGTGTCGTCATAAGCGATGGTGCCCTCCGGTCGTGTAAAAAACTCTGTTTGTAACTGATTGTCCATTTGCTTTTCCTCCGTTTTCAGAATGTTGTACCCAACAATAATAATTGCTAAAACGGCAACACCGATAATGATAATGCGAACCTTACTCATAATTTTTCTCCTTTGTTTTGTGAACTGATATTAACGGTAGTCCCAGGTCACGAATGCGCCAGAGTAGGCCAAACAAAGCGGCTTGATCGGGAAATGCACCCGTGATGACCGTGATTCCATCTGGCTGCGGGATAAGGGTGACGCCATCAAACCAATCTGACCATGATTCGGGCAAATGCCCTTTGATGAGAATCTGGTATTGCTCCTGGTTTGTTATGCTTTGCATCTTGCCCTCACTTGCTGTCCAAATGTGATGATTGCAGGATAGCGAAAGGCAAGCCGGTATTCATGTATCAATTGGCGTATTTTTGATGCATATTGGGGTGATCAGATGATCAGGTTTGCGGTTAGACGAGGTTGAGGTCTTGTGCTTTGAGAATGGCCTGGGAACGGCCGTTTACAGCCAGCTTCCCATAAATATTGTTCAAATGACGGCGTACCGTTCCATAGCTGATGAAAAGTTGTGCGGCGATGTCTCGATTGCTGACCCCAGTGGCGACCAGCGCCAGCAGTTCCAATTCACGCGCCGTCAAAGGCTCGATTAATTGTTGATTGGCACTTTCACTTGCCTTTTTTTGCTGCTTAGGGAACGCATCACTAATTTTTTGAGCGTAGGCTTGCAAGCTTGCCTCTTCAAATTTCAGCTTAACAAGAATGTCTTGGATGGCAGCGCCTTCATCCAGAAAAAGACGAATATTACCAGACGGCCATGCCAAAACGAGAGCAGCTTCCAAATGAGTCCTCGCCTGATCCGGGTGCTGCAATTTTTGTTGGGTGACAGCTTGCAAGATTCGGATTTCTATCTGGTTTTGAACTTGGTTGTGTTGGGGGGCTGTTTCCCACAAAGCCATCAGCAAACTATCCGCTTCTGTCCAATTCTCCTCGGCGCACAACAGTCGAACCTGGGCGATCTGCAACGATTCCAGCCAGAAATCGGGCTGATTGGTGGCGTCAGCAACGGCCGTTTCCAGTAAACGTCTCGCCTCATTGAGATCACCCTGCTTAATCCAGACACGCGCCAGATGCGCAGCCGTCGGCACATGCACCCACGTCCAGGAGGCAATTGGAATTGGGGCAATTCGCTGTGCCTGCAAGATGAGCGCTTTTGCTTCGTCGGGACGATCTTGAATCTGTCGCAGGCGTGCTAGGGCCAATGACCCACTCATGATGAGCAGAATATTTTGCACAGCCGTACCAATGTCTAAGCCCTGACGTAATAACGCTTCTGCCTTATCCAGATCATTCCAGGCCAGCCAAAGTTCACCCAAGCCTACGTAAATCATGCCCATGTTAAAGACAGATTTTGGCTGTGGTATGGTCAACGCTCGCGCTTGCCGGTAAAGGTGGGCCGCTTCATGGTAACGGCCGTTACGCATTTGTAATTGCGCCAAAAAACTACCGCTGACACTGCCCCACATCGCCTGATTTTCTGCCTGCGCCAACTGCCAAACTTGTGTTAAAGCAACCTCCGCCGCGGCTTGATTATCCCTCAAAAAATGAGCCGCACCGATATTGAGCAGCGTCATCACCCGCCAGTTGCTTTCAGCTTGTGGCAGCTGGCTTAAAGCGATATCTGCCTGAGCGATTACCTGTGTTGGATTGCCTTGAAAGCGAGCCGCTGAGGCACGAATAGCGGCCATCTCACCCATTGCCAAAGCATTTGGCTGGGGGCTTGCAAACAGATGCTCCGCAGCTTCTGTTAGTTGCACCTTGAAAGCAGCAAATTGGCCGCGCACAAAGCTGCCCCAGGCGCGGTAGAGCATCAATCGGGGTTGTGTTTTCAGATGAGATTCCGGCAAGGTGGTCAACCAGCGATCCAATAACAGCCACTCTCCCTGATCCCAAATAACTGTCTCCGCAGCCCGCTGAATCAAATTGGCAGCCATTTCAAAATCTTTACCAGCCAAGGCCATTTCGATAGCATCATTTAAAAATTCGTTCGCTTCAAACCAGTGCGCTGCGCGTTGGTATAACGTGGGCAGTTCTGTTGGATAAGCTTGCAGGGCATGTTGACGCAAAACATCGGCAAAGAGGTGATGATAACGATACCAACGACGTTGGCTGTCTAAAGGAATCAGGAAAAAGTTGGCTGCATCTAGCTGTTCTAACGTTTCTTGCGATTGGGTACTTGCCAGGAGTTCATCACAAAGTGGAGCCGAGAGGCGGTGAAGCATGGATGTTTTGAGCAGGAATTCACGGGTTCCTGACGGCCGTTGCACTAATACTTCTTCAACCAAATAATCAATAATAAAACGATGCGTCCCATTAAAAGCGTTGATGAGTTGAGTGGCATCGGGGGCATCTTTTAAAGAAAGTGCGGCCAGTTGCAAACTGGCAATCCAGCCTTCGGTGCGGACTTCAAGGTCAGCGATGTTTTGTGGGGTTAGATGCAGCCCCATAATTTGATTGAGAAAAACGGCCGTTTCCTCCAGCATAAAACGCAAATCACTTTCCCGAATCTCATTGAGTTCTCCACGCACGCGCATCCGTGCCAAGGGCAGTGGCGGGTCAGAACGGGTAATTAGCACCAGATGTAGCGTGGCTGGTAGATGATCGCAAAAAAATGTGATCGCCTCATGAATGGCTTCTATCTCAATGAGATGATAATCATCCAGCACCAACACACCGGGATGCGATAGTTGGGTCAGATTATTAACCAACAGCGTTGTCATCGCTTTGATGGGCAGGTCGGAAGCTGGTTGAATCCTGTCTATATCATCTGAAACTGTCATCAAGGCTGCGTTTATGTAGGTGAAAAATCGGTGGGGATCGTTGTCTCCTTCGTCGAGGGAGAGCCAGCCAAACGGCCGTTTTAGCTGCGCCAACCATTCACCCATCAGCGTCGTTTTGCCAAACCCAGCCGGAGCAGACAGTACGGTCAGCTTGCCACTTAAGCCAGCATTCAGTTTTTCAATGAGGCGTGGTCGCGGGACAAGGCTGGTTCGGACTGGCGGAATATAGAGTTTGGTTTGTAGGAGTATGTCAGTCACATTGAGATTATAGGAGAAAGTGTGTGAGGGGGAAAACGGCCGTTTCCGCTACCTCCACTGATACAATAAACAGCCTCTACATGATTGCCGTTACCTCAAACCCTTGCTTTCGTGAACGCCGCCACGTGACAATCCCCAAAATGATACTGAGCAGGAACAGGCCAAGATAGGCTGGAATTTGCCAATCGGTATCTATCAGGCCAGGAAAGATAACTTCAAATGCATTGTCGCCCGCATTCATTCCCGCATGGAGGAGGATGACTACCCACAAACTTTCTCGGGCATAGTTGTAGAAGAATGTGAACAGGAAGCTGAAGCTAAATGCCAACAGCAGGGAAACAATGACCGAAACAACTTCAGATTGAATGTAGACGGGCAAATGCCAGCCTGCCCACAACAGACCGATGATAAAGCTGGCGATGGTTGGACCATAACGCAGTTGCAGACGGGGCAAAGCAAAACCACGCAGACCTGGTTCCTCACCCATGCCGCCGCGCAGCAGCATGTAGAAAATCAGGCCAGCTTGTGCGCCGAACAAAACGGCCCACAAAGATTGCAAGGATATGTTGATCGTCTCCAGAATAGCCGGGTCGCTGGCAATGGTTAACAAAGCGGCGGCACCAAACAGCCCATATGGCAGCAGTAAAGCGGCCCCATACCAACGCCAGCTTGCCAGGCGAGGATTGAACTTTTTGCCTAATATTTTTAGACCAGCGCGTCCGGCGATAACGGCCGTTACCACCACCCCCGCAATCGTAAAAGAGAAGTCCTGCACGCGCGTTAACACATACAAAATCCAACCAGGGACAGCCAGTTGGTCAGCAATGGGAGCCAATTCTAAAGATTCGGTCAGCGCCATCAACGTCAAACCGTTCTCGACACCAGATGCGGCAGCAACCGCGTTAAAAACCAGTACCAATCCCCAAGCCAAGCCATAAGCAATCACGAAAAAGGCGATCACCGGCCAATCTATCTTTGAGTCAAAATTTGTTTTACCGGTCTTAGTTTGTTCAGGTAAATTCATCGTTTGTGTCCTCCAAAAGTTGTGGTATTTATATTTAGTTTACTATTCACCACCGGCTGACGCATCATCCGAATGGTGTATTGAGGATGTATTTTTCGGTGGATTCGATAGCAAAGCCTGCCGGGCTAACCACAGCCGCCCCCAACCCGCCAGCCAAAGAAAAACGGCCGTTCCCATCCCGAGGATACCAGCCCAATTCTCAAGAGGCATAAACACAACCGTTATCAAAACCAACAGGACAATGGCTGTGCCTAATACATAGTCAAACGGCAATTTGAGCAAATGAGCCAGTGGGAAAAAGTGTAAACCAACCACCAACGCCACCCAGGGTGCAATCCACTGCGCTAATCCTAAACCAACCAAAATACCGCTGCCCACCCCAATGCCGATACCCTCAGCAGCGAAGATGATGCCAAACCATTTTCCCAATGCTGCGGAAGCCTCTTGTGGCATATTGCTTTGATTTGCTCGACGTAAGGTACTTATGGCGGCTGCGATCAACAAGAGAATGAAGATAACGGCCGTTCCTATCATTACCATACTGCTCACCCCACCCCAAAAGATGGCAATCACAATCCAAAAGGCACTGACAAGTGCATAAATCAAAGCACCAATTGTTAAGTAACGCGGATTCATCGTTGTTTCAGACATCATAGTCTCCTGTGTAAATGGGAGCGCGGACAGCTTGTCCGCCCTGTGCGGTCTGGCAGACCGCGCTCTCAGATTTTCATTTCGAATCAATAATCTAATTGGCATGGCGGGATGAGGACATTCATAATTTGACGTGCTTTGACGTGAATGCGCGTGTAAGCTCGCAGCGCTTTTGCTAAATGGCCCATTTCCCCGCCTTGTTCAGCCGTTTTCGCTTGAACAACGTCTTCGTCGATTTCAGTGAATAGGGCAGCAACGGCCGTTTGCAGCGGCGGCGTGAGCGTGTGATTCATCATAGCTGTTTTTGTCTCAGTAATCAACGATTCAGCCAATTCACGAGCAGCAGCTAACGTGGCTTCAGGTGTCTCCGTCAGCGTGAGATCCCAAAAGGCGTTACGCTCATTGTGGATGGAGATGACCTGATTCGGACTCATGGGCGGTAAACCGCGTAAAGCCGGGCCAGTACAAAGAGAATACAGACCTTCAGACGGTTTCATAATCACCACCAGCGCATTAGAAGCGTGGGCAGCAGAAATTTTGCCCCATGAGCCATCTTTTTTGTACTGTTTGGCTGCCTCGTTCCACGGCCGTTCTGGCATGGTTCCGCCCGTGCGATACATTGATTTCAGGTAATCCGGGTTAATTTCGCCCATGCCCTGCCGCGCCATCGTGTGCAGGAAGTAGTTGCGGTTGTAGCTGTTCCAATAGGCAAAAGCCATACCTTTAGACATCAATTCGTCCATGCTCATGCGCCCGCTGAACCATTTCAAGATCATGCCCAGCGATTTGGTCATGCCGGTTGGCTCTTTAGGCCGCCAGCCGCCGTCTTCGTCCCACTGCCACTCGTCACGGATGCGGCTCATCCACTCAGACTCAATAGCCTGTGGATGATTGACGCTGTTATTGGCAAAGAGAAAATCACGTTCGCCCATAATACCGGCTTCACGGATAGCAACAGGGTCTTGACGGCTTTCGATGATGTAGCCGTAGCTGTCATCGGCATAAAAGCCGCCCACCGTCGCCTGATCGCCATAACCGATGTCGCCAATCGGCCAGGCACATTCTTGCTCACGCGCGGAAACGGCCGTTTCATGATAACGTAGCATATGCATCACCGACGCCCCCCGCCGAATGCCGTAGCCCCAGCTTGATGGTGGTTCCAACATCTTGGGGCCGCCGCCATGATGCACGTAGGTCAACCCTTTCAGATTCATGCCCGGATGGCCGAAAAACCAGTTAGGGCCGACGGTGGGCAAGGTACCGGTCGCGCCAAAGGTGGTGTAGACAAAAGGTATGCCGTCATCGGGAAAAGCGACAATCGTCACCTGATAGCTCATATCGTGATCCCCGGTGGCACCAGCCACGAGTTTGCCATCATCGGTGGCTTCACCCCAGGCTGCCAGCGAAGTGCAGGCCAGCGGTGGCAGTTCCGGCAACCCACCGTCGCCGCTGCTCAGGTACGTTTGAGCGGGCGGTTTGTGGCCTACCCACAAGTCGAGCACATCGTCATAGCTCATGGGAATGTCCAGCGCATTGGCACCTGCCTGCCAGCCACGGCAGAAGTCGAGCAGTTCTGGCGTGTGCTGCTGATGTTGTGCTTCCCAACGGCGCAGTTCTGCTTGTTCTTCTTCGTTGAAATCACGCTCCGCGTGCTGGCGCATGATCCAGTCGCCGAAAATCTCCACAAGCTGCTGCGCGTATTGAAAGCCCATTTCGTAACTGCTGCCCTGCACCACCACAACCGGCGTGATGTCAGGCACCAGCGGCACGTAATCGGCAAATTGAATTTCAGTGCCTTTGGTGGTCAAGGGAATCGGCGACAGTGGGATGGGTGTATCATCCCCATTCTCAATTTTTTCTTGCACTGCTGTGCCAATGGCAATGGCTTCAGTAAATGCTTCTTTTGCTTTGGGCCACAGCGTCGATGTTCTACCCTCAGCAACAGCTTTGGTAGCGACCCATTTGCCTTGATAATGGCGAATCATGGCACGGTTGAATTCGTTGACGCGGGTGTGGTAAACGGCCGTTTTCGGATCCAGTTTACCAATCTTGACATTTGCCAGCGTGAGGGCTGTACGTGATTTGTCACGTAGTGGATAAATTCTAAAGGCTTTGGCATTATGGGTACCATATTTTGCCATCGCCAAAAATCCTTGTTTTTGCGTCATTTTTCATCTCCTTCAATATACTGCTTCAGCGCTTCGTTCATCAGCGCATAACCTTCATCAATCGCTTCTAACGGCACAAACTGCACTGCCAGGCCGGTAAATGCTTCTTTGTGAATGAGGCGGGAACGGCCGTTTTCGATTTCTTCCAACAAAAACCCGTGCTCGCCATAAAACAGGCCACGTATACCGCCGCCCCAGGTTAATTCCCGGTTGGGTATGAGACGCAGCAAATGCGGCTTGACCGACGTTTTCTCACCGTTCGGTTTGTGAATCTGGACGGTTAGCTTCTCGCCTACTGCCATCTTGCCGGTCACCTGCACATGGTAAGGGTTCCAGGCTGGATAGTTCTCGTTGTCTGCCAATACCGCCCACACAGTTTCGGGCGACGCCTCAATTTCAATTTCGGTGTAAACATACTTGCCGGGAAACAGTCGCTCGCCAAAAGCCATAATAATTGCGGCTAAACCAATCACGCTGCCCAAGACAATAAGTAACAAATTGCTGTTCATCAAATAATCCTCACGATTTTTGCATGATCGAGGCGGCCATTCCTGGCGCAAAACGCACCAGCCAGGGAAGCGCCTTCATCTTGCCCACATAAATTTCTGCTTGATTACGCTGCAAACCCGTTATCAAGGTTTGTGCGACCACATCAGGTGATACTTTTTCTTCATCTCGTGCCGATGTCATGGCAGTGTCTACTACCGGCGGAAACAATTCGCAGACCTGGATGTTTTGCGCGGCCAACTGCCAGCGCAGACCAATGGTGAAACTGTGTACGGCCGCTTTTGTGGCTGAGTAAACAAGACCATCCGGCTTGGGCATCAATCCGGTACCGGAGCCCACGTTGATGATGGTGGCCTCCGCGCTTTTTTGCAGCAGAGGCAGCGCCCGGTGAGTCAAAGTGATGAGCGCCGTTACGTTGAGTGTAATTTCTTTGGTCACGCGATCGGTAATGTTGGCTTCATTTGCCAGCAGATAATTGTACTGCAAACCTGCGTTGTTAATGAGGATGTCAAGACGGCCGTATGTTTGTTCAATTTCTGCCAGCGCGGCTATCTGATCCTCATCACATGTAACATCACAGGGGATGGTGTGCAATGTGGGTACGAGCGCTTTCGCTGCGGCCAAGCGTTCCTGACTGCGGCCACAAATCACCACCTGGTTCCCCATTTCAGCCAGCGCTTTGGCAATCGCTAAACCAATGCCACTGCTGCCACCGGTGATAA
>JAGRDI010000104.1:0-4680 GCA_020432765.1 Anaerolineales bacterium
TTGGATACACGACGAATCGTTTGCCGCAATTTGATAATGCTGTCTGCCGAATGGTACCCTTTACGCAAACTGGCGTTAGCATAGATGAGGGTGTTGCGCCCGACAACACAGCCGGGATTGAGTACAGCGTTACAGCCAGTTTGTGTGCCGTCACCCAAAATCGCGCCGAATTTAGCCAGCCCTGTGTCATAAATGGTATCCTCGATGGTTAATTGAATCGACGGCCGTTTCCCAGTTACAGGGTCTTTTGTACTCAAAACACCTAAATTACTCAACTTCGTGCCCGCACCTAAATTCACATACTGCCCTAAAATCGAATCGCCTACATAATTGAAGTGTGGTGCGTGGGCGTTGGTTAAAAAGAGCGCATTTTTGGCTTCGCTGGCATGGCCTAAAATGCTGCCCGGCAGCATGATCACATTCTCGCGTACAAAAGCAGCATGACGCACGACAGCCCCTGGGGCAATGTAAGCAGGTCCATGCACATACGCACCCGGCTCAATGCGTGCACCCTTACCAATAAAAATGGGCGCTTTACCCAAATAGGCACCGGGCATCACCTCGCCCAAGACGGTTTGCTTTCCTTTTGTCAGGCGTGCAACATGACGTCCAATATGTGGCAGCGCCTGCCAAACATATTCAACACCCTCAAAAAAAGAAGCTGTCAGTTCATCGTTTACATCAAAAAAATCAGCCGGTGACAACATAGTTTATACCTACTTAGTAGACTATTGCGTAGTAATGGGTGTTTCAGGTTACGCACTATGCAATAATACCCGTTTTACTTACATTCCCCATAAAGCCGCTTCGATTGCCGGGGTCAGCCGCACAAGAAAGTCGTGAACCGGCTCTAAGGCCAAGCCAATCACTGCCCATACAATAAAAAAGTCCCAGCGAATGTACGGATTGATAGCAAAACGTTTGCCCGCCGCAACATAATCCCATGGACAACGGCCGTTACCCTTTTTAATCAGCCAGCCCGTCGTTAACTCAACGGCCGTAAACCCCAACGACCAGATTAACGCCCGCCCCCACCAAGGTACATCCCGAATCAGATCATGTACTGGTTCATACAAAATAGCCAACAAACCATAGATGGGAAACATCCATAAATAGGTTGTGCCAACCAACCGCCAATCATGCTGCGGCGCGGATTCGGTAACGGCCGTAAACAAGACCTCACCACACCAACCACCTAAGCCATATAAAACAAACCGAATCCACATATGTACTATGGTACAAGCAGTGCCATAAGTGGCGCAAATAGTGTTTGCAGCAGGCACGAGCGTGCTATTTTGATAGTAGCTGTCCTACTGCTCACAGTACAAATAGTCATGGCAGACCAACCAGACGGCCATTATATGCAAATGGTATGGACCAACCTCCCTGCCCAACAGCTTGATCTTGATGGTAATCGTGAATATTTTGGGATGGATGTCAGCTTGTTTAGCACTGATTCGGCTGAAGGACAAATCGAATTTGACAACATATATCGAATCAAGGTCAACCAGCACATACTAAACAGCGACAACAGCGCCATGCAAGGGCACCCCTACAAAAAATGCAGCAGGTATGGAAAATTCCATACCTGCTGCGGGTAAAAACCAATCGATCTTTTCGACTTATACAGTAGTAAACTGCTCTTCCTCGGTTGAGCCTGTCAATGCCGTGGTAGACGCTTCCCCACCAGAGATGACCATCTGAATTTCGTCGAAATAACCCACACCTACAAAACTTTGATGCTTAATGGCGCGGAAACCACTTTGTTTATGCATCTCAAACTCTTTCTGCTGGAAGCGCGAATAGGCACCCATACCTTCCTCTTTATACCCAAGCGCCAATTCAAACATGCCCGCATTCAGCGAATGGAAGCCAGCCAAAGTTACAAATTGGAACTTGTAACCCATCTTGCCAATTTCTTGCTGGAAGCTGGCGATTTCTTTCTCGCTAAGATTGGCACGCCAGTTGAAGGAAGGTGAACAATTATACGCCAACAGTTTGCCAGGGAATTTCTCGTGGATGGCATCAGCAAACGCTTTAGCTTCCACCAAATCAGGATGTGCGGTCTCACACCAAATGACATCAGCATAAGGCGCATAAGCCAAACCGCGTGCAATCGCGGTATCTAGACCACCATTCAATTTATAGAACCCTTCTACTGTGCGTTCACCGGTGACAAATGGTTTGTCACGTGGATCAATATCGCTGGTAATCAATTGCGCTGCCTCAGCATCAGTTCTCGCAAATACCAATGTCGGCACACCCATCACATCGGCCGCCAGACGCGCTGCAATTAATTTCTGAATGAACTCACGGGTTGGCACAAGCACCTTGCCGCCCATGTGGCCACATTTCTTGGCTGAAGATAGCTGATCTTCAAAATGGACACCGGCCGCACCCGCTTCAATCATAGATTTCATCAACTCGAAGGCATTTAAGTTACCACCAAAGCCAGACTCGGCATCAGCAACAATGGGAGCAAACCAATAGATGCCGTTTTTGTTTTCCATATGCCAGATTTGGTCGGCACGCATTAGTGCGTTATTGATGCGCTGCGCCAGCATGGGAGCGCTGTTTGCCGGGTAGAGACTTTGGTCTGGGTAAGTTTGGGATCCCAAATTGGCATCCGCAGCCACCTGCCAGCCGCTCAAATAAATCGCTTTCAAACCAGCCTGCACCATCTGTACGGCCTGGTTACCAGAAAGTGCACCCAATGAATGTACGTAATCTTCCTGGTGCATTAAACGCCACAAACGCTCGGCCCCCATGCGTGCCAATGTATGCTCAACTTGTACAGTACCACGCAAACGCACGACATCTTCGGCAGAATACGGCCGTTTAATGCCTTGCC
Organism: Anaerolineales bacterium; assembly: GCA_020432765.1. Classification (GTDB taxonomy): domain Bacteria; phylum Chloroflexota; class Anaerolineae; order Promineifilales; family Promineifilaceae; genus JAACFF01. Next base: position 2,852 of record JAGRDI010000104.1, read on the forward strand.
AGCGTTTATTCAGTTCCCAATCATCCTTTAATTTTGCGACATTATAAGGTTTAAACATGTTGTCCTCCTCTCGGACGAGAAAATTTTTGGCTGCGTATTGCGCAGCAGGTTGTCTTACGTACTACGCATTACGAACTAATTCAAATACTCATACGCAACGAGCGTCAAGAAATCGGTGAAATTATCTTGCAAGCTAATCTGTTCAAAGAGTTCAGCCGCTTTTTCATAATTATGGGTATCGAAGAAATCAGCACCGACTTGGGCTTTAATTTCAGTCAGCACTTCCACAACCACAGCATGGAACAGTTCGGGGGTAATTGGACGGCCGTCGTCCATTTTCGCATTGGGATTATGCAGCCATTGCCACACTTGCGAGCGTGAAATTTCGGCCGTAGCCGCATCTTCCATCAGGTTGTAAATCGGCACACATCCATTGCCACTGAGCCAGGAAGCCATATATTGAATGCCAACATCCACATTCGTGCGCAGGCCCGCCGCCGTGATCGTACCTTGCGGAACCGCCAGCAAATCCGCTGCCGTGACATGCACATCATCGCGTTTGCGGAAGATCTGATTGGGCGTGGGCATATATTTGTCAAACTCTTCCTTGGCAATGCCCACCAATCCAGGATGAGCAACCCAAGTGCCGTCATGACCATCTTTAGCTTCACGTGTTTTATCAGCGCGTACTTTAGCCAGCGCCGTCTCATTTTTGACCGGGTCGCTTTTAATCGGGATTTGTGCCGCCATGCCACCCATTGCATGAATTTCACGTTTATGACAGACCTTAATCACATACAACGAGTAAGAATGCATCATATGTGTGGTCATGGTCACCTGTGCACGATCCGGTAAATAGAATTCAGGATGTTTTTGGAACTTACGAATGGCGCTAAAAATATAATCCCAACGGCCACAGTTGAGACCAGAAGAATGCTTACGCAGCTCATAGAGGATTTCATCAGCTTCAAACGTCGCCAAAATATTCTCGATGAGGACGGTAGCACGAATAGTGCCTTGTGGGATACCGAGATAATCCTGGGCAAAGACAAACACCTCATTCCATAAACGTGCTTCGAGATGACTTTCTAGCTTGGGCAGATAAAAGTAGGGGCCACTGTCTTTGGCTAACAATGCGTTGACATTGTGGAAAAGATAAAGGCCAAAATCGAACAGTCCGGCCGACATTGCTTGGTCATCAACCTCGACATGTTTTTCGACCAAGTGCCAACCACGCGGACGTACCAGGAGTACGGCCGTTTTCTTGTTCAACGCATAAAACTTGCCATTAGGTGCTGTATATGTGATTGTACCGCGCACTGCATCACGCAAATTGATCTGCCCCTCGATAGTTGCTGCCCAGGTAGGCGAATGTGAATCCTCAAAATCTGCCATAAATACATTCGCGCCGGAATTGAGTGCATTAATCACCATCTTGCGATCGACGGGGCCTGTGATTTCAACACGTCGATCTTCTAAATCGGGCGGGATGGGTGCAACTGTCCAATCGCTGTTACGAATATCAGATGTTTCCACCAAAAAATCAGGCATCTTACCCGCATTGATCTCAGCCTGACGCATCTCGCGCCGCTGCAATAAGGCAGCACGCCGTGCGCCAAATTTTCGCTCTAGTTGGGCGACAAAAGTTAAAGCTTCAGGAGTTAAAATTTCTGCGAAATCTGGGGGAACTGCTGCATTGATGGTAACACCTGCAATAGTTGGGGTGAGGCTCTCTTTAATCATGAATTTCTCTCCAATGTAAATCGAATTGATAATTCGATACGTGATTTGGCCAGCTTGTGCTGCACATAGCCAAACCAGTACACGAC